>JADHUM010000009.1 GCA_016784545.1 Candidatus Neomarinimicrobiota bacterium | reverse complement strand
TCAGTTCGGAAATTTGTCTTAAGCTTCCTTCAGATTCGCAGTCACCCACGACACCCTTGCTCTCGACTAGTGGTTGGAAACTACAATCCTCCACAGTGGACTTGCACCACCTAGTTATTAACCATGCACGGCACACGATTAAAAGAGGCCGCTCGTAAGCAGCCTCTTTTCTCACATTCAAGTCGATGGAATAATCTAAAAAGAGAATCCCTCCGGTAAGTCAGCAGCATTTGTCCCTGCTGGCACCCAGGAAAGATCCATGATGGTAAATGTGGGATTCTTGGTTTGAAAAATGGGCACTACTTTCATTCCAATTTTGGGCTCTCCAATGGAGAGATATCCCATGAGAATAGTAGACACGCCTTCAAACTCCACATTCACAAAGCGAATGGGTATTTCCAGGGTATTGAAAGCACCGGTTCGTTCCGTGATCATAAAGGTATGCACACTGGCACCTTTGCGAGCCAATTCAGTGAGATCGACTTCCTCATTGCGCATGAGACAATCTGGGCAATGAATACGATATGGTATATAAATTGACCCGTAGGTTTCGCATTTGGGGTTCGCACATTTTGTCCCTAACAATTTGGCATTGCTAAGATTTTCAAAGAAGGGCGCTTCCCCGCCATAGGCATGAATATGGGTCATATCAGCTGGATTGGTAATGCCCAGAAGTTTTCCTGATTCATCTCTGATGGGTTCATTTGGGTATGCATAGTGGAAGTTACCTGTGACACGATAACGACCATTTTCGACCTTGACAGTTCCTCTATTTTGAGTAGTCATCTTAGCCCCTCCCTTTTAATTGATGCTCTGGATGAACCAGGACGGTTGCCGTCACATGAGAGCCAACTCCAGCATGACTGATGGCCATCCCTCTTTTGGCACCTTTCACCTGCAAATCGGTCCAATCAGCTGGTTTTACACGATTAAATCGTTTCCACTTCGCTTCATCAGCATGCATCTCTGACCAACGTCCCCAGATGTGTTGAGCCACTTCGATGACTTGCATAATACCTGTGGCACCCACAGCATGCATACAACCTATGAGACCTCCAGACAGGTTGGCGGGCAGCTTGCCCGGTTGGCCTGTAAAAGGATTGGTATGATAGCAGTCACCAGATTCCACATAGGTACGCCCCTCACCATAAGGACGGATACCGATATCCTCATACGTCTGAATATCACTAATGGTAAATGCATCATGCAATTCCACAAGATCAAGATCTTCTGTAGGATCCACAATACCAGCCATACCATAAGCATAGTAGGCTGCCATGCGTGCAGCGAGAAACCCCGTAAAACCAGGATACCTGTCACCACCTGGAAAACGAACACCCAGATCTTTGTATTGATCAGGACTTTCATTGGGTAATAATGGAATATCCATATCGCGGCGGTCAGCAACACGCAGGGTATGTGAACCAGCAGATGAATAGAGCAGGAGCGGGTTATCTGTGAGCTCATAGGCAGTTTTCTCATCAGCCAGGATGACACAGGATGCTCCCACACTCATGAGACAACAATCAAGTGCTCGCAATGGATGGGCTACAATGGGAGAATTTAACACATCTTCCACGGTAATTTTCATGGGGCTTTGGGCATGAGGATTCATGCGAGCATAGCCCTTATTTTTTACAGCAATTTCAGCCAGAGTCCTGCGGAAGGATTCTTCCTCCTTGCCAAACACCTGCCAGTATTTTTGCGCCATGACAGCATAGTAACCTGTGTAAATGTGACCCAGGGGAGTTTCCCAGTCTTTGTCAGCTGCTGAGGCTATATAGTGATTCCCCTCATCGGTGGGAACTTCATCCATCCGCTCCCAACCCATGGCCAAAACAGTGTCAGAATAACCGGAGGCTACAGCTTTGTATGCTTCCCATATGGTTGAGCCACCTGTGGCACCACCGGTTTTAATACCAACATTTCCAAGCGGATCCAGTCCGAGCCGGTCATGTATGACTGCTTCCCCTAGCAGTTGATCACCAAAGTGATCTGCAAAGTGACCGTAGTAGCAACTGTGGATGTACGCTTTCAATTCTTCAGGGGATTTCTTGATAAATTCTGCCGCCTCCAGGAAGGCGTCGATAACCAGCTCTTCGGTCCGCTTCTCGGGTATGGCTCTATCAAATTTTGACATGCCACCCGTTACCAGATAAACGGGCTTGCTCATCTGTGGAATTTTGAGCTGTTGTTTACTGAATTTGATCATGTTTCGCTCCCATATTTGAGTTATTTCAAAGGACAGACATCCGGCAAAGAGCTGATGCATTTCCCTTACTAAAGTTCAAGATAGCATTCAAAAAGTATTTGAGGTGTTCGGGAATAAACTAACAGACAGTGCTGAATTCCAAAAGGGATTCTGATTACAACACTGTCAATTACGATAAACGTTTTGGGTAAAACACAAAGCGAGGTTTGCCGTCACTTGAAAAGAAAAGCCGCCGTAGCACCACACCAGAATTGGGGTAAAACACAAGGCGCGGATTCGAATCCGCGCCTTGATGAATTGATAGTTTTTTTTAAGTCGAATTAATAGAGGTAGCCCAATCCAATATACAGACCAGAATTACCGTCTTGTTCATCTGAAGCCATGCCATAGTCTACTGCAATGATGAAATTCTCATTGAGCACGATTCTTAGGCCACCGCCAAATGATAGGTGCAAGCCTTCGTCTGCAGCAAATGGTAGCGTTTGATCTTCGACCTCATAAGGAGTTAGAACCTGACCAAAATCAGAGAAACCATTGAGAGCCAAGTACAAGTTTTGACCGCCTATGACAGTTTTGTAGAACTTCCATCTGGCTTCCATGTTGGCCATAAATATGGAGGTGCCAACGATACGATTCTTCAAGATACCGCGTAAGGATTTTGATCCACCCAGACCTTCGGTCATCTTATAACTACTTTGATACCATGGTAACATAAAGAAAGGAGCTTCACCAATCTGTTGCTGATAACCCAGTCTATAGGCAAACGATAGATCATTCTCAATCAATGTGAAGTATTGTCTGTGTGTGGCCGTGAGGGTGGTGAAGGGAAAATCACTACCCATAAAGCCGGGATAAGTGGTGAGAAGTGCTTCAGTCCAGATACCGCTCATGGGATTTGGTTCATTATCTCTGGTATCGTAAACAAGACCGAGTTTAATGAAATTTGTTACCCCACCGTTCGCCTCTTCAGCCCTGATATAACCGGCATCAACATAATTATCATAAAGGGTTGGTGCATCGAGAGGTAGGAGATCTTCATCTTTTCCCTCATTCAAACCTGCCTCATCCACTGTGTCCACCTTGGTGTCGATGTATCCAAATCCTGCGATGACTCGAATATTATCATTGATGACACTCTTTTGAAAATCGGCGGTTAAACGCAATGTATTACGCTCATGTCTATAGAACATCCGGCTGACATAGTTGCTTGAATCTGAAACTTCAAATCCAGGTGTATAATTCGCTTCGTACCCATTAAATCCATAAAAAGGCAACGCTTGTTCAGTCAGGTAGCCGGCATATGCAGTGATTCGCAAATCATTTGGAAGCAGGTATTTTGAATCGAAAAAGAGGGTGTTCTCTCCACTGCCCTTGGTGGTCCTGGTCCAGGTAGGCTTGATAGTATAATCATAATCAGGGTAGTGAGATCCATCACCGTAATTATACGCTTCAAAAACAATTCCATACAAAAATCCAGTGTCTGAATTATAGGCAACCGCAGGCACACCGCCAAAGCCCCAGCCGGTTTTAGCCTCTTGTCCATAAGCGAACACCACTGAAAGTATTAGGATTACCAATAAGAACTTACGATTCATACTACTTTCCTCCTGTAATAGATTAACTATCTAGCAAACTCTCCAGACGCCAAGTCATCTCTCTGATGAAGTCTTTGTCTGGATCAAATCCCACGATCTTGTAACGGATTTTTCCTTGTGGTCCTATTATAAACAGACTTGGGATACCTTCCACCCCAAATTTTGTAGCAGTATCTTCTGCAAATGCGACAGGAAAAGTGAATTTCATTTCATCAATATAGGGTTGAACCTTTTGTTTTTCCTGGTCTGTAGATGCAGCGACGAACACAACACGCTGGTCCTTTTTATAGCGCTCATAGAAAGCCTGGAACTCGGGTAATTCTCGACGACAGGGGTTACACCATGTGGCCCAGAAGTCCACAAAGACAACTTTACCAAGCATATTGGTATTGTTTAATGATCTTCCACTAAAATCGGTGATTTGAAATTCTGGCGCATCGATATGAAACATCTCAGAGAGGACTTCCTCTTTTCGGCGTTCATCGAGACTGGTGTGAAGGTCATTCATGAAAGCTCGAGAATCTGCTTCAGGATTGAGACGGGTATACATCTCAATCACTTTCTGGTTGATCTGTGCTTTTCCAGGCGACAGTTGCAGGGCAGCGATATAGTCTTCCAAAGCTCCTTCGAAGTTCTCCTGAGCTTCATAAATGAGTCCGCGACGGAGTAAAGTTTCGGGCTGTTCAAGGTAACCAAGTGCCAGTCCATAGGCTTCCAGAGCTTTTTCTGTCTCATTTTGCTTTTCAAAAATATTCGCTTGAGTATCGAAGATCATGGCTCCCAATTCATCACGCCATTTTAGTCCCTCTTCCTCAGCTTGAAATTTCTCGATCGTATATTCTATCACAGCTGGCGCTTCGTTTAGCAGCAACATTTGATCTGACATTATCCAGGCCAATCTATTCCCAAAAGCGATCTGATCAGTAATCTCCAAAGCACCGTTTTCAGGATAATTCGTCAATAAATTGAAAATCTTCCCAAAGCGTTCTTCGTCACGTTCCATGATGGCACGTTCAGCAGAGCGTACCATGGCCATACCTGCAGCATACTCCTCAGGATAATTTTTACTCAACTCATAGCTAAGATCCATCCAGACATCATATTCCAGTTCCTGGGCCAGTGTATCCACCAGCACCTGTAGTCTTTCAGGTGAAATCTCTGCTTCTTTCTCACAAAAGGTCAATAACAAGGTGAGACCCACGATAAAGACCATTAACAAACTTTTTTTCATTCCATCCTCTTTTCTATAATTGAGATACTATTTAATTTTCTGTCAAAAATTTAAACACAGTGTGAACCATCCATGATTTGCCGTATTGGTTTACAAATCCCACATGTCCCCCCTTTTCTGTCAATAACGAGGTAAGCATTCCCTCTGAAATTTGTGGCATCGATGCCTCCGGAACAAAGGGGTCATCCCGGGAGGCCAGATAAAGTGTAGGTACGGGGATATCCTTCAAACAGTTTTTTGAACTCATTTCAGCATAATAATGAGCAGCATCCCGGAAGCCATGGATAGGTGCCGTGGCCGCATTGTCAAGCTCCCAGAAGGTTTTTGCTTTGGCCAAGTTAATCGCCATACTCTCATCACCAATCAGTTCTGATTTGAGGTGGTATTTCTCCAGAAGTGTATTCCGGAATTTTACAACATAATTTCGGCTAAACCCTTTGCTCATGAAATCTGCTGAAGCTCCAAGATCCAGAGGTGTAGATATGATTGCGGCAGCTTTCACCCGTTCCAGTGCTTTCCCCTTAGCTAAATAATGTGCGATCTGACTTCCACCGAGGGAAACACCCAATAGGTACACCTGTTCATTCATCCCTATCTGAGGCAGTCGTTGGTCCAGAAAGTATTTTATGTCTGCATAGAATCCAGCATGGTAGAATTGTTTATGCTTATTGATGAGACCGCCACAACTGCGCATGTGCAGAACCACACCATGCCAGCCCCGCTTGACACACTCATTCATCAGCAATCTGGCATATCGGCTATGTGAACTGCCCTCCATCCCGTGGACAAGCACTACAATGGGGGCTTTTGGCTCACCATCAACCCAATCTGCGGCAACAATGTCACCATCTGGAAGATCCAGAATCTCGCGTCTATAATTTGGGAGTTTTACCGGCATGACCATGGATGCAAAGATGGATTGAAAATGACCGTTGGGTAGCCAGCCGGCAGCTTTAAAAGGGCTAGGTTGAAATTTCCTCATCGATTTGAAAATAGTCCGCAGCAGTCTTAAGACAACCCTGGAAAGTGAATTTACATCCATAAGAAATCATTTTGCTTTGCACCAATTCCTTTCAATCCATACATGAATTGACTACATTTTCACCATGTTAGCCCCACTTTTCAAGCGAAGTTTAATCTTTCTGCTGCTGGTGACACCCCTGATTCCCTGTCGAATGTTGGGAGTAATTGCTCTGCCAGGTGAGTCATTGAGCGATACCTACATAAATGGTGATTGGCACCCCTATCTCATGGGGGAACTCGAAGCATTTCGGCTCCAGGGAGGCTCAGGTGGATGGCCTTATAACAATCGAGATGGCTGGGCCATGACGAGCTACCATGTTGGCCAGGACATCCTCGAATTCCAAACTGTTCGGTCCGATATAGAAGCTTATTCGGATGACAATTACTATGATCATACATCCTCACTCCTGACTGAAACCCAGGTACCCATACTTATGGGTCATCTTCGTCAAACCAGTTCTGGGGCAAATAATATAGAGAACCCTCACCCCTTCGTTTACACCAGTGATAACGGTGTCAATTTCAGTTTTGGGCACAATGGAGATGTATGGAAGGAAGAGGTCCGAGAGCTCATAGGAGATGACTGGTTAGCCCTCCACCCGCCGCAGACCTATGGCGGGGGGCCCTGGGATGGATCAGGCTGGGAAAATGTTGTCGACTCCGAGTTGTTCTTCTTCTGGATCATTAAAAATATTGAGGATGCAGGATCCGTATTTGAGGGCATCCGGCAGGCACTTATTGTTCTGGAGGACCAGCAACCTTTTCAATTGAAAAATTTTCTGCTCTCTGACGGCTCCGATTTATATGCCTATCGTCGGTCGTCCATGAGTGATATTCATTATTTTGATGCCAGCCAGGCTACCAACCTCCCCCCTCATCTTTCTGATAGCAATCATCGTGTTGTCATGAGTACACCCCCCTCAGGCGGCGCAGTATCAGAATTGCCCTGGATTGAACTTCCAGATCGAAACCTTCTGATCTTCCGGGGAGATGGAAGTACTGAAATTCATGCTGATTTTCTTACGACTGAGTTGGCAAGGGATGACATAAAACCAGAGCAATTCAAGGTAAATCAAGCATATCCCAACCCATTTAACAACAGCACCATCATACCGCTACATGCCAATGAGTCAGGCACTTACACCCTTGAAGTGTTCAATATGAGAGGGCAGTTGGTGTTCTCAGAAGCGAATTGGGTTCATGATGGAAGTGTGTATAATTTTCTGTGGTCTGGTCAAGATCACGGGGGGAACGATTTACATTCTGGAAACTATTTCTTTCAAATTAGATCTGGCTCTGAATATGTCTCACGCGGGAAGCTGTTATTGCTCAAATAGACGCTAATCACCTATATACTTGTCTACCGCTCCAACAATATTAAAGACTCCCTCATTATCCACCTGATAGCTAGTATGAACATAATCATTGTCTGAATTCAGTGCATATTCCAAACCATAGGTTTCAGCATTTTTAATAATATCCCTGAGTGCTGTCATGAGGAGAGCCACATCTTCAAGAGTTGAATACAGACCAAAACTGGCCCTTACCATCCCTGCTTTACGCATGAATTCCGGGCTCATATTACCAAAATCTATCTCTCCAAACTCAGCTTCCAGATCATCAGACATCATTTCCTTCACATAGGGGTGGGCGCAGAAACACTGGTTCCTTACTGCAATATTAAAGTAGTCGTTGAGTATGGCAGCCACCAGACCATGATCTACCCCTTTTATGTTGAAGGAAATTGAAGCTGCCCGGGGACAAATTTCAAGATCAGTGCCACCATAAACGATGATTTCTGGCATACCGGCCATTCCCTTAATTGCCTCGACCAGGACTTTGTCTTCTTCCTCCATAAGTGTGTGCATGCCGATACGATCAAGAATTTCTATGGTAGTAGCCAGGGCAATAGCTCCCGGGATATTTGGGGTACCTGCTTCTTCTCGATCAGGAAATGTTTCTTTCACCAGGTAGCGATCTTCCAGGACACGATCTACCATGCCCCCACCCACTTCTTCAGGTTCAATTGACAGGAGATGATCTTTACGCGCCACCACAACCCCTGGCGAACCGGGTGTATAGGTTTTATGCCCGGAAAATACCAGGGCATCGATACAGGCATCCGGATCGTCTGGATAAAACATTTTTGTGGGGAGATGAGCAACACTCTGGGCACCATCCACCATGAGTAGGGCTCCATATTTATGGGCGAGTCGAGCAATATCATGGATGGGATTGATAATCCCGGTCACATTGCTCACTGCGGTAATGGAGACATAACTGACTTTACCAGCACCAGTACGCAGTGCTGCTTCCAATTTAGGCAAACTGATACACATTTGATTTTCATCCAGCCCCTCAACAGGCACATGATACACGTGTTTCATATGCTTACGATGGGGCAAGTCGTTGGAGTGATGTTCCATGATGGAGATGATTGCCGTGTCCTTATCTGGATGTACATCACGGAAGACACGAGCCATCCTATTGATGCCACCTGTGGTTCCTGAGCCAGTGAAGAAACAGGTGTAAATATTCGAATCTGCACCTAGAAAGCTGAGGATCCTTTCATGAGCCCAATCATATGCCGCTGTGGAAATGTGTGCTGAATGGTGGAGTTTGCTATGGGTATTGGAGTAATGGCGCATGAAGTCAGCAGTAATTTGCGCTGTGGGTCGAAGCATAAGTGAGCTGGCTGTGGAGTCCAGATATACTCGTCTGGTCAGCTGCCCCCCTACCGTCTCATATTTGGTATCCAGACCAATAAAGTCTGAGCGAATCATTTCAAGAAGTGCTTTACCGGTTAACGTTTTTCCAGATGATCTCATTCTTGAACTCCCAATGAATTTGCTATGAAATGACCAGATAAGTCATGTCAGAATATACACGGGTACAGACCTGATAAAATATTTCAGTTCATGGACGAAACGCCTAAAAAACAGGAGGCCATCCAATGGACGGCCCCCTATTACTCTATTTATGATGTGATGTCTATTTTAGCAACATCATTTTTACTATTTGCTCTGAACCTGCGGCGTTGATACGGGCAAAATAAATACCTGATTCAACCGTATTGGATGAAGCATCGGTGCCATTCCACTGATAGCTGTAAGTGCCAGGTACAAGTTCTAACTGTACCAGGCTATTCACTTCCTGACCCAAAATATCATAAATTTTCAGAGTCACATAGCTATGGGTGGGTATTCCAAATTCAATCGTAGTCGTAGGATTGAAAGGATTTGGATAGTTCTGCTTCAACTCAAGCGTTTCAGGCATTTTAATGTCTTCTACGCTCAGTACCTGACCTGTGTAGTAACCGGTTCTCTGATTATTCCCACGGGCAGTTGACCAACAGGCACCAACATCTGAAGGTGTTTTCAGATTAATGATGGTCAGATCGTGATCTGTTCCAACAATAATCTCCAGGGTGCCATCAAGGCTCAAATCAGCCACTGTTGGTGTCCCCTGGACAGGTCCAGACATTTCAAGAGGAAACAGGTCCAGACTTGTTCCGTCCTGATGAAAGACAAATAGTTCGCCGGAATTTGAGCCAACTATAATCTCAGGTACATCATCACCATCCAGGTCTGCTATAACAGGCGAGCTGTTGCACGAGCCACCAAGATTTTGTGGCCAGCCTGACAGGGAATTCCCCTGATAATCAAGGATATTGATAGTACCGTCAAGGGCTGTATAAATGATCTCCAGGAATCCATCACCTTCAAAATCACATACTGCAGCAGCAGTACGAATGCTGGCTGAGGACACCTGCTGTATCCAGAGTACGGTTCCATCATTGGCAATTGCATAAAATTTGCCAGCGTCCTGACCGCAAAGAATTTCCAGGGCTCCATCTCCGTCTATGTCGGCAACCACTGGTGATGCAGCAACATTGTTGATTAAATCAACTGGGAATCCATTTAATAAATCACCATTTAAATTGTAAGCAAAAATACTGTCACTCCAGGTTCCCATGACGAAATCTTTACTTCCATCTCCATCCAAATCAGCAATGGCAACTCCTGTGGACATTCTACCCCCATCAACAATGACAGGATAGTTATCCATAGACGTTCCATCATGATGAACAGCCAGAACTTCATAGCTATAGGAGGTTGCTACAATTTCCAAATCGCCATCACCATCCAGATCATCCAGGGCAGGTGTGCCCATGAGATAGCTGGAAGCTTCAACAATAGCGACACCGGAGCCATCGTGTTGGACCACATGGATTTTCCGATCTCTTGAAGTCACTACGATTTCCAAATCGCCATCATTGTCAATATCAGCAACCGCTGGGGCGCCAATGATCCAATTCCCTGTGGCATAAGGAAACCCGGCCAGCTCAGTTCCTTCAAGTGTGAATACATGAACGAGACTGTCAGTTCCACCAACGACAACTTCATTTGTACCGTCGCCATCAAGATCCACGACTGCATTTCCACTCATAATGGGGTGGGAAACAGCAACGGGGAAGTTGGCCTGGAACAAATCAATGCTTACAGTAAGAGGAATAATGACTTCATATGGATCCTCAGTACTTTGATTGGCAACCATTCTCAAATTCAAAATAAAATCTGAGATATCTGGAGCCGCCTCAGAAACAGTGAAGGCAAACTTGTCGGTAAAATTGGTCACGAAATCGCAGGAAACAATCATATCGTAGACACCAATACTATCGGTAACCGTGATATAAGGATTTGAACTTGACAAATAACCGGTTACATCAAACGCACTGACAAAGTCACAATTGTTCTGAATCGTAACCATATATTCGGCTGATTCACCAGGATTCAGTGTGCCATCGCCATCATCTCCCACAATGTTCAAATTTGTAGAAATTGCAGTGAGATTAGGAATATTAAGGGGAGCAACATCGCCAACATAGGCAGTCGTAGCATTCAATACTGTATGATCTGATGCTTGCACAAAAACCACGAGGCGACAATCATCAATGGGAAAAGTCAAAGGGACCTGGAAGTCCACCTGTTCCACTGATTGAACACCTGCTGCCAGGGTAATACTGGTTCCAGAAGAGCTGGGAAACATGTCCCGCATGACATTTTCATGATCTGGATAACCATTGCTGCCCATGTAGTATAAACCATCCTGAACCAACACAACGTGGAGGCTGTGGGTACCATCTGCTCCAGTTTCAGGATCAAGGGTCACCTGCAGGCTTCCAAATCCACTTTGATAGTCAAAATTTCCAGAGAGGGTGATTGCCAAAGGCGCAGTGGTTTGGGCATTGGATAGAATATGATTCTGCCAGGTCGTTGTACTGCCTTCATCATTTTCACCATCAATACACATGTAGGGAACCCAATTTAATCCATAGTAGCTACGTCGGGCGTCGCCATCCGCGCTATTATAATTGTAATATGGGTCAGTTCCCGGCCATGACATATGGTAGTTGATTTGGGTATGTGTCGTAGGATTATTTTGTTGGAACACGTCCAACTGAGCCCCTGCGGGGCCACAGGAAGGTCAGCCAGCGTTTGTGAAATATTCAGCTAAGACCAATCGTTCGGCGGTATGCCCAAGCGCGAATAAGGCAAGAAGTATCATCACTACGCTTGCGAGTCTGTTTTTGATCATAATCTCTCCAAGTTGAATTATGTTTATATGCCTAAGTAAAGCATCCCATAACATATTTAAACGAGGGGGCGTGTGCCACCACAAAGCCCTTCGTAAAAGAAACGTTAGTAAAATTTAATTTTAATAACGAAGACACCTGAAAACAGAGCCAGTTTTTTTGCAAAGAAGGGGATGTCCAAAATGCATGGATTCTTATTTTGTTTGTCGTACCGAGGGTTATGAGTTAGGAGTTAGGAGTTGGGGGTTGGGGTGGAATCAGATATGCAACTGTTAATATTTTAATTGTCTATGATAATCCATTTTCTTCTAAAGCTAATATTAAAGCTTATGATCATCATCCGTCCACACTCTTTCCTCTATTTAGAAGATTTGACACCAGAGAAGTATTTGGTTCGTCTGATAAGTAAGGTGATCGATAATCTGGAACTGGATATGGTTCTTTATAGAATCCCTTCGTGTTGGGTATCAGGCATTTCCTCCCCCTGGTCTTGATAATGTGAATATTGAGTTATAGTGGCTTGCCAGCCCCCAAAATCTGCTGAAACTATGGTCGAAGACAATTCGTTGGAACAGGAAAGAGTTGTTTGCTTGTCTCTGGTGAGCTGACTTTAGCTGATTAGGCTCAGAAATTACATCTTAGATTGGATTTTACATAAATCTGTGGAAATCAGTGTGAATCCGTGGTTAAAAGAAAAGAGACTGCCTCAGGTTCTGAGACAGCCTCTCTAACATATTCGGAACCAAGTTGATGAACTATTTGAGGAGTGTCATCTTGATAACTTGTTCGCCAGTAGCAGTTTGGATGCGCGCAAAGTAAATACCTGCTGCTACCGAATTGCCCCCTTGATCCAGGCTACTCCAGAGTAATGAGTAATTTCCAGGTGCCAGATTTCCATCAATCAATCTGGTCACTTCATGACCACGCACATCAAATATTGACAAGCTTGTTTGTGAAGCTTCTGGAATCCCAAACTCAAGTGAAGTAGTCGGGTTAAAAGGATTTGGGTAATTTTGAGATAATGTCAAAACTCCAGGAGTGATGGGTGCCTCAATAGAGCTCGCTATGTTGTTGGGGAAATATCCAGTTCTTTTATAATTTCCCCGCGAGGTAAACCAATTGGGACCAACCTGGCTGACTTCCGGTATATCAACAATGCTTAGCCCAGCATCCGTTCCAACAATGATTTCCATATTGCCATCGAGATCCAAATCTGCGATTGTAGCTGCACAATGCACACGTGATCCCATGGTCATGGGAAAGTTTGGCAGGAGTGTACCATCAATATTGAAGGCATAGAGGTCGTTGGAATCATCCCCGAGAATGATCTCAGGTATATCATCGCCAGTGATATCCGCGAGAATTGGTGAGCTGTAGCAGGTAGTTGCCAGGGTCTGAGGCCAACCATCCAGCATATTTCCACCATGATCCAGAACACTAACACGACCATCGGGCAAGACGTAAACGGTTTCCATGAGGCCATCCTGGTTATAATCAAAGACTGCCGGTGCAGTCAAAATGGGAACGGCTGCAAGTTGGTGGGTCCATAATACAGCGCCGGACCTAGTCAGGGCGTAAACAATACCGCTTCTTTGACCAGTAATAATCTCCAGGGTTCCGTCCCCGGTAAGATCAGTTATAACAGGAGGTGTTTTAATATCACTTCCCACATCAATGGGGAATCCCGCAAGACTATTACCACTTGCATCAAAGACATGTAAGAAGTCACCCTTGGTACCTACGATGATGTCCTTGGAACCATCGCCATCAATATCGGCAATACCTGCAGCGCCTTCCATCCGTTCACCCTCAATTATTAAAGGGAAGCCTGTCAGAGGAGAGCCATCGTGGTGAATGGCCACGAGGTCGTAACCAAAACCTGCCGTAACAATTTCAAGATCGCCATCACCATCCAGATCATCAATGGCCGGTGTTCCAAGAATATTGTTCACTGCTTGAGATACCAATTCACCAGTTCCATTTGCCTGGACGACATAAATACCGCCACTCAAGGAAGCGAAAACAATTTCCAGACTGCCATCATTATCAATATCCCCAATAGCCGGTGCTGAAGTAATCTTACTATCCGCCATGAATGGGAATCCGGTAAATTCAGATCCGTCCAGCGTTATGACATGGAGCATGCTATCCAGACCACCAAAGACCACCTCCAGGTTTCCATCATTATTGAGGTCTACCACGGCACTTCCACTTACAACACCATACGCGATATCTACTGGAAAGTGATTCTGGAACATATCTATGCTTACCGTAAGGGGTATGGTTGTTTCATAGGGTACAGCACCATCTTGATTGGATGTCAACCGCAGACTGAAAGCCATCTCAGTTATTACAGGAGCATCTTCGGAAATGCTAAAAGCATACATATCAGTTGTGTTGGTGCCAGTATTACAAGATTCGATGGGATCGTAGGATCCTACACTATCGGTAATGGTAACATAGGGGCTGGTGCTGGATAGATAGCCTGTGGTTCCAACTGCCTCAGCCCAATCACACTGGTTTAAAACAGTTACTGCAAAGTTGGTAGATTCGCCAGGATTGAGCTTCCCATCATCATTTTCATCGACAACAAACAACTCCTGAGTCGCACCCAACAATTTTGGAACATTGATAGGGGTCAAGTCTGTGACATCAAAAGTAGCTGCATTTAGAATTGTTTTATCGGAGCTCTGTACGAAGACAACCAGACGGCAATTCTCCATTGCAAAATTTTGAGTTATTTGCAAATCGATAGATATGTTGAATTCAACGCCTGCTTCCAAGCTTATAGGAGTACCTTCAAAACTTGGAAACATGTGGCGCATAACGGCATCATGATCTGGATAACCATTCGATCCCATGAAATATAAACCATCTTCCACCAGAACCACCTGGAGTGTATGATCTCCTTCTGCCCCGGTTTCAGGGGTCAGGGTGACATCCAGATAACCCTCGCCTTGATAATTCATATCGCCTGTGACTGATATAGCCAGAGGAGCAGTGTCCGTGGCATTCTCAGTGATCCGCGCTTCCCAGTCATCTACGTTGAATTCACCAGAGAGACTATTTAAGTCATACATCCCATCGATAGCCGCATAGGGAACCCACATACCACTCTCATTGGGATAGAACTGCATGCGTGCCAATGGATCGATGGTATTATAGGTCCAATAAGGATCACTACCTGGCCAGTACATATGGTAGTGAATAGATGTAAAAGCTGTTTGATTATTTTGTTGGAACACGTCCAACTGAGCCCCATAGGGGCCACATGAAGGTCAGCCAGCGTTTGTGAAGTATTCTAGTAGCACCAGTTTTTCTGCGGTATGACCCATTGCGAACAATGCAAGAAGCACCATCAATACTCTTGCAATTTTGCTTTTAGACATAAATTTCTCCCTTGTTATTAACTCTGATTGCTTGAGTAAAATTTTGACTAAGATAGATAAGCAAAGGGCTTTGTGCCATCACAAAGCCCTTTGTAAAACAATTTTAATAAATGACAGCTCCAGCCATGAGTGACTAGGTTGTTCTTGACAATTTTTTTCGCTCTCCCCTACTCTCGATCAAAGAATACAGGACTGGAACGATGATGAGGGTCAGGAAGGAAGAAACTGCCAGACCAAAGATCAAACTTACTGCCAGGGGTCTCCAGTATTCAGCTCCACCAGCAAGATTCAAACTTAGGGGAATCATACCTGCCAGTGTTGTAACTGTGGTGAGTATGATGGGTCGCAGTCTGTTCCTGCCAGCTTTAACAAGGGCTTCTCGGACCCGCATGCCTCCCCTGCGTAGATCATTGACATAGGCAATGAGCACAATGGCATCATTCACCACCACTCCCATAAGTGCCACTACACCAAAGAAAGCCATAATTCCGAATGGGACCCGGGTGACCATCAGACCAAAGATCACTCCAATAAAGGACAGTGGTATAGCAAGACCGATAATCAGGGGCTGTTTGATGGACTGGAATTGGGCACTGAGGATGATCATAATGATGATGAAACCAATTATCATGGCTCTCCCAAGACTTGCAAACGATTTAGATGCTTCATCTTCAATGCCACCATATTCAACATTGACCCCATTGGGAATGGCTAACGCTTCCAGAAAGGGATCCATACGCCTCCGAATATCCGTGGCATCCACACCCTTTGCCAGGTCACAGGAAACTGAGATATTGCGTTTGAAATCCTGATGTTTAATCAAGGTTTCACTACTACCCAGCTCCAGCGAGGCCACATTTTCAAAAGGGATCATCTGACCCATCTGGTTCATGATGTTCAAATTCCGGATAGCGTCTACAGCATCATCGCCATCGGTCTTCAGTCGAACAACCACAGGAATATCGTCCAGCCCATCCGAGTAGGTTGTGGCTTCCAGGCCGATCATGGCAGCAGCCAGAGTACTGCTAATCTCCTGACTTGATAAACCATAGGTGGCGGCACGATCGTGATCTACAATGGCCTGAAACTCAGTACGCCGAACTCCCAGACTTGACTCCACATTCAAAGCGCCTTCAACTGTGGCAAGATCTCTTTTTATTTGCTCAGCCACAAAACCGATAGCTTCCAGATCATCACCACTCACATCAATAATCACATTGGTGGCAATGGGTGGCCCCTCTGCTATGGTCTGAAGGGTCACATCAACACCTGGAATCCGAGATAATTTTGCATCCATTATTTCCATGAGATCCTCAACGGAATTATCTCGATCTTTGGCATCTATGAGGTCAACGTTGATCTGACCTATTTCTGCGCCCTTGCCT
Organism: Candidatus Neomarinimicrobiota bacterium; assembly: GCA_016784545.1. Lineage (NCBI taxonomy): Bacteria > Pseudomonadati > Fidelibacterota > Fidelibacterota bacterium. The sequence goes on along the minus strand of JADHUM010000009.1, from coordinate 58,668 downwards.
CCCCCTTGAGCCAGACGTACATTCTGCACACCACTCTCACCCACGGTTGAGACAATTCTATCTACTTCATCAAAGCTCAAGAGATATGCTTCAACCTCCTTAACTATGGAATCGGTATAATCGAGCTGGCTACCTGCTGGTGTGTTGATATCCACAATTATTCTGGGTCTCGGTACTTTAGGAAAGATCTGGAGTTTCACCAATTTAGTATCGCTGACAGCAGAAATTCCAACAACTGCTATGGACATGAAGAAAATGACCGTGACACCGGCTATTACCAGCAAGCGGTGATTCAAAGCCCAGTTTACCATGCGGGTATAAAAGCGCTTGCCGATCCACTCGCCACTAAGCATTCCAGCTCGTTTCGTGACTACCATCATTTTTGAAGCCAGCACTGGGATGAGAAAGTGATCCGCTAGAAATGCACCTACCAGTGTAAAAATAACCACTTTGGGAATAACTGATAAAAACTGCCCCATGGTCCCTGACATATAGATAATGGGTGCAAAGGCCACCATAGTTGTCAACACTGACGTCATAATCGGGATGCCCACTTCATCTATGGCTTGAATGGCTGCTGCCTTCCGACTCAGCCCTTCTTCCATGTGTCGATAAGTTGACTCGGCAACAATAATGGCCCCATCAACAACTATACCCAGCACTATAATCAGCCCAAACATGGAAATACCTGTTCTTGCCAGATCAAAAACGTACATCAGCGGGAAAGAAGACATGAGTGCGAAGGGGAGGGCGATGGAAACGATGAGGGCATTTTTAAAACCAATTCCTGCAAAAAGTACAATAATGACAAACAGGATACCCCAGGCTGCATTCTGGTTTAACTGACTGGTTTGTTTTTCGATATCAGTCGCTTGTCTGGCCGTATATTCGTACTCCATTCCTGCTGGAAACTTTGCGGCCAGTTTGTCGACTGCTGCTTCTATTTGTTCCGTGGCTTCCACAATGTGTGCACCGGTTCGTTTTGAAATGAGCAGCGTCACACTATTATGTTGTTGATAGCGTGAGTAACTGCTGGGTTTTTCAAATCCATCGGTGACGGTAGCAACATCACGTATGCGTTTCACATTCCCCGAGGCATCTACGCCCAGGATGGTGTTTTCGATATCGTAGATCTGTGCGTATTTACCCACAGTTCGCACAAAGATATCCTGTCCCTTTAACTCAACGGTGCCGCCAGGGAAATTTATATTACTTTTTTTAAGAGCGAGTAAGATTTGGGGAATACTCAGATTATTAGCCAGCAGTAAATTTGGGTCAATTTCTATGGCTATTTCACGCTCCTCACCGCCAAACATTTCAACTTGATTTACCCCTGAAATCCTGGTGAGTTGATCTTTGACCCGCTCAGCGTGAATACGCAGGTCATGGGGTGAAAAATCACCATAGATATTCAAGATGCTGATGGGTGTATCCGCAAAATCTATGTCCGTCACGGTGACATTGTCAATTTCTTCTCTGAGCTCGGGAATGACTTCATTCACCTTTTCCTTCAAATCATCAATGCTGGACTCAAGATCAGCTTCAGGAGAAAATTTGATGGTGATAAATCCAACATTTTGCATGGCATAGCCAGTGATGTCATCCACATCCTGTAACTGCGCCAGCTTTTCCTCAATGGGTTTGATAATATCTGTTTCAACTTCAGAGGGGGCAGCCCCAATGTAGGTAGCTGAAACAAATGCATAGGGAATTTCAATTGCAGGAACCAATTCCAATGGCAGTATCATGTAGGCTGCAACGCTGGCGATAAATATTCCCAACGAAGCAAACATGGTGGCCTTGGGGTAGTCCAGAGCCTTTTTTGATATTTTCATGAGGTGATCCTTCCCTACTCCACGATATCCAGAAGAACACCATCTTTGACATCATTGTGTCCTTTGACAATGAGTACATCACCAGGGACAACTTCGGCATCAATAAATACTCGTGATCCTGAAAGCGCGCGAATACGGATCTCTTTCCGCACTGCACGACCATCTTTCTCAAGGAATATGAATTTCTTGGTTCCATCATCCTGGATCAGATTGAGGGGTAGCACCAAAGCTTTTTCATAGTATTCCTGTACAATACGGACATCGCCAACCAGACCCAATTTCATACCACTCATATCGCCTGACATTCGAACTTCAACATCAAAATTGTTGGACATGTTTTTGGGAGCCATGCCAATACGGAGCACGGCTCCCTCAAATATCCGATCCGGGAAGGTTTTAAATTTGATCTGGGCAAACTGGCCATTTCTGATTTGACCTATGCGTGCCTCTGGGACGGGAACAATGAGCTTTAGATGCCTCATATCAGCTAATACCATGGGTGGCTGCATGGCACCACCTGGAGATACCAGATCACCGATATTCAAATTCTTAGCCACAATCCAGCCACTGAATGGTGCTCTCAAAATAGTATTGTCCATTGAATTCTTAGCCTGTGTATAGGCAGCTCTGGCATTATCCAGACCGATTCTTGCCATTTCAAATTGATCAGATGAAATCACATTGGACTTAAACAGGGATTGGGAACTTTCAAGATCACGTTTGGCTTTTTCGTACATGGATTTAGCCTGGGCATACATGGTAGAATACACATCGGTCTTGATGCCTGCCAGACGTTGATCCTTAAAAACATAATCACCCACATTTGCCCAAACCGTATCCACTTGACCTGCAGATTGGAATAAGAGATTGACCTGATGCTCCGATACAACACGACCAATACTGTGGAAATCAATTTGAAAGGGTTGATATCTAACCGTATCCAGTGCAACGGGTACTTTTGTCTCTATAATTTCTTTTGCTTCCTGCTGACCCCCGCAATTAGCCAGGAACGTCAAACTTGCTGAGATAAGTAGTATGGGTAAATATGTCCTAATCGATTTCATTATTCTTCTCCAAGGGCACGTGCCAATGAAGCACGAGCGCTGTTATATTCAAAATATGCCTGATAAAGACCAAGTTCTGCCTGGTCACTGGCGTTTTGGGCATCTAAAACCTGCAGTTGGCTGGCCATGCCCTGTTGAAAGAGGCTTTGTGCCATATCAACACCCTTGTGTGCCTGCTTCACACCTTTTAATCCAGCATCAACTTTTCGGGCAGACTCCTGGATGCTCAGGTAAATACTTTTTAATTCAAGGAGTAAATTCTCCTTCATATCATGCTGCTGATATTCAGATTTCCTGTGGTCCGCTTTGGCTTTCTGTACCCTGGCAGTTGAACCAAATCCATTAAAAATTGGCATGTTTACACCCACAGCCAGGGATGAGGATTCATTAAAATTGGCGTCAGCAAATCCATTGTCATTATATGATTTCATCTCCTGGTAAGAGCCTGTTAATGCAACAGAGGGCATAAATTCAGCCTTGACCATGAGGATATTTTCTTTCATCAATCTGACATTGGCTTCCAGTTGTGAAAGCAGGGGCTGATTGGATAGCAGTTTCCGCTCCAATTCATCCAAATCCAGATCACTCTCAATCTCGGTCCGCAGTTTTCCCTGCGTCACAATTTCCTGATCTATATCAAGTCCACAACTGCGTTTTAACCCGGCATAGGCCAACGCTTTCATCTTGCGAGCATTGCTGACCATGGTGGTCTGATTTGCCACCTGGACATCCGCCCGAATCACATCAAACTCTGCTATCTTGCCCTGTTCATAGAGTGCAGTCACATTTGCCAGATTTCGTTTCATGACCTCCAATGAGTTCTGCATGACAGACACCATTCTATCGGCCAGCAAAACACCATAATAAGCCTTTTTGGTGTTCTCAATCACAGCGAGACGGGTGACATCAACTGCAGAAGTTGCCAGATCCCCGTAAACATTGGCACCTCGGATTGCAGCAATAACACGCCCCTCAAACAGGGGTTGAGTCAGACTGAGACCGTAGACCATGGTATTATCTGATCCAAACGCTATCTCAAGCGGAACCATCTGGATGCCGGTCATTTGCAAATTCTGCCCAGGCACTGCAATACCATCAGCTCCAATGAAGGGAACCGGATTACCGAATTTATCGGTTAGCGCAACGGGGTTCCCGCTGGCATTTATAACTCCAAAGGGGACTGGGAATGACAATGGCTGAGCACCAATGGCAAAGCTATGGGATACTTGACCAAAAGCTGAGACTACCGGGAGGGCTGACGAAAAGGCTTCCTTGCGTTGTGCCTTTGCCTTGAGGAGATCCTCTTTGGAATTCTGCATTTGGACATTGTTCTTCAATGCTAATTTGACGGCCTGGTCAATATCCAGCTCCATAGTTTCAGCATTCACTGAAATTATCAAACTGAAGCTGACGATCAGCGTCAGCATATATTTATTCATGATTTGGCTCCATTTAAAAAAATATCCATAATTTCATCGGCGTACATTTCATCCACCTGCATGTCACCTGCATTAAGTGAACGGACCTGTGCGTGGATCATCCCACTCAAATAGCTGGCATAGTGCTGTGCATTTCCTGGACGCAATTGACCTGCATCTATGGCAGCCTGCATTTCGATAGTCACCAACTTTTTTAAATCCTGAAAGCGATCAAAGACTTGTGCACTGCAGGCATGATTCATCAACACCTGATGATTTGTCATAATCACATTCATAAAATCGGTATTGCTTCGATAGTAGTTAAATTGAGAATTTGCAATGAGGCGAATTCGCTCGAGAGGATCCCAAACTGAAGACAGTTGATCGTATAGGAAATCCAGTACATTCCCCACAGCATAGTCAAATGCTGAAAGTAGTAGATCATCCTTATTCTCAAAATAATTATAGAGGGTACCTTTGCCAAACTCAGCCAGAGCAGCGACATCCTCAAGTTTTGTTTCAGCAAATCCTTTTTGGGCGAAGAGATGAACGGCAGCTTTCAGGATGTCTTCCTTATTGCGGAGCTTGTCTCTTTCCTTGCGACTTAAAACGGTATTTTTTGAACTATTATTCATAATATGACTCCTGGGTCACAAATAAGTCTTGTGGGTCATAATAGCAAGAGGCTTTGTTCTTTTTTTGAAACTATTTTGAACTTCAACTGACATACGGGTGGTCAAGGCATGAGATTTGAATATCTTTCTGGCCATGATAAATATTATTACCAGCGAAAGATTCCTACAACACGATACGGGTTTCGGTCACCCCGAACGGCCCGAGCGGTTATCAGCCTGCACAGATGGAATACGGAGAAGTGATTCCCTGGACCAGATAAAATGGATTGAACCACGCAGAGCCAATGTTGACGAGATAAAGCTAGTTCACACCCCTGCTCACATTCTTAATGTGCGGAATACCGCCGAACGAGGTGGTTTCAGTCTGGATCCAGACACCACGGTAAGCCCGGAGAGTTATGATATCGCTCTCCAAAGCACTGGTGCCTGGTTGGATGGAGTTGATCGGATTGTGGGCCACAAGGAATCTTCATTTGTGGTATCCCGTCCGCCGGGACACCATGCTGAGCGTGACCATGCCATGGGATTCTGTCTCTTTAACAATTGTGCTATCGCAGCCAATTATGCCATGACTGTCAGAGGTGTCAATCGAGTAGCGGTTCTGGATTGGGATGTGCATCATGGGAATGGAACCCAGCATATTCTGGAAACTGATCCCAATCTGGCTTATTGTTCACTCCATCAGTGGCCCTACTATCCAGGGACTGGCGCTGATCATGAAACCGGTAATTTCAACAATGTTTTGAATATCCCCCTTTCCATGGGTTCTGGTAAATACGAATATTTCGACGCATTTGATAAACAGGTATTGCCTTTCTTGAAAAGCTGGGAACCTGAATTATTGATCATTAGTGCTGGATTTGATGCCAGTAAAAATGATCCCCTGGGTGGCATGTTGCTCCTCCCTGAACATTTTGCCGAGTTTACCCGTTACTGTCTGGATATCACGCCCCATCTACTAGTCGGTCTTGAAGGAGGTTATGATCTCAAAGATCTTGCTGATTGTTCTCGAGCCGTTGCTGAAGTGCTTATTGAACGTGAGCGGGAATGAAGAATTAACCCGATACCAGGTGACCAGTCTTCTCGAGCGTAGCGCGGCGATCTCGGCCAATACCCAATCCATGAATTCGGAGATTGCCGCAGTCGTTATCACTCCTTCGCAATGACGACCAGAGATAGCATAAGCTAAAGCAGGAATTAGGTAAGAAAAATATGCTAGATACTAGAAGACAGGCGGGGCGCGTACTGGGAAAACTGCAAATTTCCTCAGGAGGACGTCTTTTAAAAATGATTGGGGCTGCACTTTTTGCAGCTGTGATCGCCTTCGTCCCCTCCTATTCCGGTTTAGAACCCGCGGCCATGTGGACGCTCTTTATCCTCATTTTTGCAGCAGGGCTATGGATGACAGAGGCCATTCCCGCATTCGCAGTGGCCATACTCATCATTGGGCTGGAAATTCTCATTCTCGGAAAACCAGGTGGTGTGTATGCCACTGGTCCCAAGGATTGGCAGATGTTTGTGAATCCCTGGTCCAGTCCCATTATGTGGCTCTTTCTGGGTGGCTTTGTGTTAGGCCAGGCGGCTCAAACCACTGGTCTGGATCGGATGATGGCTCGATTTGTTTTAAAATGGTTTGGGTCTCGTCCCTCCAATGTGCTGCTGGGAGCCATGGGTTTGACCTTCATCTTTTCCATGTTTATGTCCAACACGGCAACTACGGCTATGATGATGTCAGTGATGGCGCCGGTCATTGCCGGGATCGACAAAAAAGATCCCTTCGTCAAGGTCCTGCTCCTTGGTGTACCCTTCGCTGCCAATGTGGGTGGCATGGGAACCATTATTGGAAGTCCCCCCAATGCAATCGTTGCAGGTTTGCTACAGGAATCTCACAATATCAGCTTTATTGATTGGATGATGTTGGGACTTCCCCCGGCCATCGTCCTGTTTTTTATTGCCTGGTTCTATTTACGATTTGCCCACCCCTCAAATTCTGAAACCCTGGATCTCCGTGGACTGGAATGGGAAACCAGAACAGGTTCCTTGCTGCCCATGTGGAAACGTATCCTGGTATTCCCCGTGTTTATGCTGACTGTATTATTGTGGATGACCAGCTCCTTACATGGAATGCCCACCGCTGTGGTTTCATTTATACCCATCACCGTATTCGCTGTTGCCGGTATTTTGAATGTGGCTGAAGTGAGACGCCTGCAATGGGATGTGTTGATGCTCATGGCTGGCGGTCTGTCCCTTGGTGTGGCAATTCAAAAAAGTGGTCTGGCCACCTGGGTGCTGGGTCTCATCCCCATGGATAGCATGGGTTTGCTGGCCATTGCTTTTGTATTGGCCTATGTAACAACCTTGCTATCAAATTTCATGAGCAATACTGCCGCCACAAATATCCTGGCTCCTCTGGGTATTGCTGTGGCTGTTGGATTTGAACCCATCGTGGTCATCCCATTAGCCCTGGGTGCATCCTCAGCCATGTGTTTGCCCATCTCCACCCCGCCAAACGCCATTGCCTTCGCAACAGGTGATCTGAAAACCACTGATTTTGTTAGAGGTGGTCTTTTAATGGGGATACTTGGACCTGTTCTGGGTGTGGTCTGGGTCTTCTGGATGCTGGGATAGCTGGCATATAAAAAAGGGCGGATCGTAATCCGCCCCTACATGATTGCTTACACAATTATTACTAGTTATCTAGTCAATGAAGGTGATATCCAGGGGTATCTTTACCCATTGGGCTTTTAACTCTGCTCCTTCGGGAACTGCAACCCATTTTGTCTTCATCCATTTATCTAGAACACTATAATTCACCGCAACCCATTCTTCGCTATTGGTATTTGAACCACGAACTGCTTCGAATTCACCCTGGTCATTGATATAGAATTCGTAATATATCTTAGTTGCTTTTTCCCTGGCATCTGGACCGCCGATTTTAATGGGAATTTTTTGGAGCACATCAACAGGTCTTAGCCCTACTCCAGCATCTACGGATTTCTCTGCATCCAGTTCAAACCCAATCCCCATTTCCATGGTAGCAGAGATGGGTTCACCACCTTTGGATGCTGGAATCCATTCAGTAGATTTGAGGGCAACGATGGCTGCCTGTTTGAGTGCTTCATGGTCAGGTCCACTCTTCACAATCGGGTCAATGAGATTGCCTTTTTTATCAATGGTAAATTGCATGGTAAGTGTACCAGTAATACCATCTTTTCTGGCCTGCTCCGGATAGATAATATTTTGACTAATGGCTTTAAAATTTTTTGGACGAGGCGAGACATCCCAATCTCGCGTACCTATGGTATTTGCTGTAGTAATTGAATGTCCCTCTCCACCAACCTTTAGCCTGAAAACGATGGGCATAGCTATTCGAACTGCAACTGGAGACCCATCCTGTTGTGCAGGTAACCATTCTGTTGCCATGACTGCATCCAACGCGGCCGAATCAAGTGATGCATCACCTGCACTTTTGAGTACTATTGAGGCTTCTGCCTTACCTTGGGCACTGATGGTTACTTGAACGATGGTCGTTCCACCAATTCCGGTTTCTCTGGCTAATTCTGGGTAGTGGACATTTTCTTGAACTGCCGCATACCCTCCAACTGGTTCTGGTGGGACATCAAATGTTGCAATAATTACATTGTCTTCAAGACGAGGTGGAGTCTCAGTAGGTACTTCAGTTGCCTCTTGCTCACGTTGAATCTCTAAATGAAGGACTTCTTCACCCTTTATAAGCACAATCCGTGATTTTGAGATTGAGGAAACTGTGTATCCCTCTATTTCAGCTCCTTCACCATAAATATCCTCATTGATAATCGCGTAAGGCTTCTCCCTATCCCAAATGAGTCCATTTATAACAAATTCTCCACTTCCATTCGCAATTGAATTTGAATTGTTAATCACATTTTCTGAGTCCTGAGAACATGCGATAATCACTGCCAAGCTGATAACCACCAGGATCAACAGCATATGATATATTCTTAATTTCCCCTTCATGTCTCCCCTCTTTTCTTTGATGTATCTAAAGCGTTTAATGATACTGCTATCACTCATGAAAAAGCCACCAGCCAGGACGGGCACTGCTCTTTCACCCTTCTCTAAGGATAGCTGTCTGAAAAGCTGTTCTCCATAGGCTCCACGGTCTGCACTGGATAGCTCAATGGCTTCATCATCGCAAATTTTCTCCCGTTCCAGATCGATTTGATCGTTTACCAGCCAAATTACTGGATGAAAGAAGTACAGCGTTTTAACAATGGCCTGGAGATAAATGACCAGGATATCAAGACGTCGTACATGGGTGAGTTCATGAGCCAGGACACTTTGTTTTTCATCACGTGTCCAGGATTGGTATTCCTGGGGCAAATAAATGCGGACATTCCACAGTCCCTGCATCAGAGGGGATTGAATTTTCTCATTTATATATAGATGGATGTGTTGTGTTAATCCCAGGTCAGTTTTCATCTCCTCGAACCAGGCTTCTGGGGTCACCTCTTCAGCCATTCGCATGCGTTTTCGATGTGCATATTCTGCCAGAAAGAGCTTCATTCCCAGCAATAGAACCCCCAAACCCCAGAGTGTGGCAAGTATGGTGTTGACGGAAATACTACTGGTTGAAGAAACAGTCGTTTCCTGGATGAATTGTCCAGTGATAACTGGAGAAAGTAAAACCACCGGTATTTGCTGTGATTGCAGCGTAATATTAATCGGGATCAATGCTTTGATCAGGATGACCACCCAAAGGATGTAGGCAAAATTTGGATAGGCTTTAATGCTTAATCTGCTTAGAGGCCAGACGATGATGGATAAAACGAGAATTTGCCATGACGATTGAATCAGGATATGAATCAGTTGGTCAATCATGGTCTTCTCCTTTCTCCAATATGTCTTTTATCTTTTGGAGATCGTCTGGATTCAGGGACTTGTTTTTGAGGAGATAGGCAGCCAGGCTTGACCCTGAGCCCTGGAAAACCCGCTCGATAAAGCTATTGGTAGCGCCATCCACGACCTCTTCCCTGGGCACCTGGGTGGTGTAGAAATTCACCATCCCAATTTTTTCCTTGGCCAGATAGCCCTTGTCCACCAAGCGCTCCAAATAGGTTTGGATGGTGGTATAAGCCCGCTGGGCCTCTTCTGGCATTGACTCCATGACCTCACGCGCCGAAGCTTTGTCATTGATCCACAGGTGATTCATGATGAGCCACTCAAATTGACTTAATGCATCCAGACTTGTCTTACTACTCATATCGCCACCCTCCTACGTTTGTAGTAATATATGAATGATTTACATTCTTCAAAGTGTTTTTCTATCTAAGGCAATAAGCACTGGAAAAATAATTTTTGTTAAACCATCAAGCCTATGGCGCTGGTTCAGAGGTGTAAAATTACTGCTTTAGAAATAATACTTCTGATATTTTCTTGATTCGATCTTTGATGAAATCATCAATGCTGGGGGAGATCGAATCGGTAGCTGCCCTTTTATAGTACTCCAGGGCTACCGATTTATCCTCGTAATAACTATCATATGCATCTGCTAAAAAATAGTTGAGGAGTAATGAATTTGGATTCAGCTCTAAAGCCTTTTTATAGAACTCAATGGCATTTGGAAAATCTTCTCTTGATGAATAAATACTACCCATGCTATGATACAGGTCCATCAAATAATTTGGCTGTAAGCGTTCTATCGACTCTTTATAGGACTCGATAGCCGCATCATATTGCTTCTCGCTCTCATAGCATTTACCAATGTAATAATAAGTGGCTGCATCTGTGTCACCCATAGCAAGCGCTTCTTGAAAAAGTTCTAGTGCCCGTGGGTAAGCCGCAATCGTGTAGTAGGCATATCCCATTCTTTTAAAAACATCCTCAGACTTGAATCCAGAAAGCCATAGTCTATTGTAGAATGGGATCGCCAGTATATACTCTTTCTTCTTAAAGTGAATATCGGCTGTTAGTAACATGAATTTGGTGGAGCTGCGTGTCTTCCTATCTGCCTTATCGATGAGATCTAATGCTTGGTCTAGATGGTTCTGGGAATATTCATGTCGAGCAAAGTCATATATAATATTCGCGTTATCTGGAGATAACCGAAGTGCCTGTTCATAGTGATGCGATGCCAGTTCAGGTTCACCCGTATTCATAAAGCACTTCGCCAACATTCTCTGGCTGGAAAAATCCTGTGGATAGTGGGAGATAATAGTTTTGTATAGATTACTTGCGGCACCATATTCACCAGATTCATAGGTGATTTTAGCATAGGGACGAACAATAGAAATATCTGTTGAATCTTTCAGAAACAAACGCTGGTACACCTCTCGGGCTTTTGTTGTATATCCTATTTCTTTTAGGATAGTTGCATATCGATAGCCAATTTCGGTTGATTGGGGATCAAGATTGTATGCCTCCTCAAACACTTGTAAAGCCTTGATTGTTTGCCCCATATAAAACAATGCACTTGCCTGAAAAGCCATAGCGGATGCATCCGTACTATCGATGGAGAGCAATTTCTCTGTCTCAAGGATTACATACTCATAATCTCGTGCGAACAATTTTTCAAGCAAGGTGCTCTCAATTTCGCTCGTTGTTGCATGAATACTAATGGCTGATAGAGTTAGTACGAATAATAGTCTTGACAATTCCCCCTCCTCACGACTTACCTGCTCAAGTGCAGGTGGTAGTTCCGATCACATTCTCGCAGTAATAATGGACAGTAAAAGCTTAGGTCCTTTTGTTTCTATATTTTGTAATAAAATAGCTTACAGATTCAAGGAAGCAATCCTATTCTACTACTTGTGTAGTAGAATAGTGTCTTGGATGGTTTTGAGAAACAATGGGACCACAATTACATTTGCTTAGATCGTAGGCATACTCATCTCTGAAAAACAGCGGTGTGTACGAGATGAACAAGTGATGAATAGCTCTCATCCGTGGCATTTGACATGCCCATCTCACAGGTCCTTGATGTGGAGTAATGGCCATTTACACCCTGGTGAGTGCGAACCTGAGTGGCTTCATCCCGGGTTGCATGCTCGGTGAGTTCTGGCACCAGAAAACCTCGATCTCCGGCAAACCCGCAGCACCCCACATCCTCAGGGATAACGGTTTCTTCTGCACAAGCCTGGCCAATCGACAGCATTTTGCCTTCCAGACCCATTTTCCGTGATGAACAAGTTGGATGTAAAATAATTTTATCCGTTTTGAATTTTAGATCCAGACGTGGGATGATCGCATCATTTAAATAAGCGATCACATCAATTATTCTGAGAGCTTTCCAGTGCTCCAAATGCTCACCTTCAAGGATTGTATCATAATGCAGCATTTTGTAGGTACAGGGCGAGGTATCCACCACAATGGGCAACTTGCCATGTTGAGAGGTCTTCCACAGGGAACGTACCGTATTTTCGGCCATGAGTTTGTAAGCTTTATCAAAACCCTTGGATGAATAAGGGGTTCCACAGCAAAGGTCTTCCAGATGGTCTGGATAAATCGGATGTATACCTGCCTCCTGTAAAAGTTGAATAAAGGCTTCTGCAGTACTCAATTTGTTGGTTTCGCCAGGAGTTTTGTTCATCCCTCGATTGAGACAAGAAGCGAAGTAAACCATTTCTTCTTTTTCTTCAGAATTCTTAATCCTGATCACTGGCAATCCTTTTCCACCAGTTGGCATGAATTTGTGCCAGACGGGAATTCTGCCCCCACTCCATCGATGAAGTTTCATGGAGAAGGACACAATTCTTTGGCTACCTGCAAACCTGGCAATGGGAGTCACCAGATTGAGACCCAGCCTGATCATCTCCACCACAAAACTAAAATACTTTACTGTCCACCAGGCAATCCGACGACTGATTAAACCGTGACTCTCTTTTCTGAAGTGACGGGTTAAATCTCCAGTATCTATTTTTACCGGACATCCCAGGGCGCATAAACCGTCCACCGCACAAGTGTCAACACTCTCAAAGGCATAGTCCTTAAGCAGAACCTGAGCTGTTTCCCGATCCGTAAAATCGCCCCCCTGCAGATATTGAATTTCACGCCAGGTGGCAATGCGCTGACGGGGTGTCATGCTCACGTCTTTTGAAGGACACCAGGTTTCACAAAACCCACATTCAATGCATTTGTCAACCACAGCTTCTACGCTTGGTGTCGGTTTGATATTTTTGAGATAGATATCAGGATCGTCACTGATGATAACCCCTGGATTTAAAAGTAAATCCGGATCAATGAGCGCTTTAAGATCCTGCATTATTGCTACTGCAACCTCTCCCCACTCTGTTTCAAGAAATGGCGCCATATTGCGACCAGTGCCATGTTCAGCCTTCAATGCACCATCGTAGGTGCCTACGGTCATATGGACGACATCCTTGATAAAATTTTCATACTGATCTATGCCAGCAGCATCAGCAAAGGTTTGAGAGATGACAAAATGGAGGTTCCCATCCTTCGCATGACCAAAAATGATGGCATCTGTATAGCCATGTTTTTTGAACAGTCCCTGAAGTTCCAGCGTTGCATCAGCCAGATCTTTTAAGCGGAAACAGACATCCTCAATTATAACAGTGGTTCCAGATTTCCTTACGGCGCCAACTGAGGGCAGCAGGCCCTTTCGAATTTTCCAGTATAGTAAACGGGTTGTTTCATCCTGTGTGAATTTGGCTGGATGTATCAATTTTGCTTTCTTCAGAGATTTGAGACCTGCTTCAACCTTCCTGGATAATTCCTGGACATCTCGTGCTTGAAATTCACAGAGCAAAGCAGCAGACGCTTCAGGGAGGCTTTTAATTTCTTCAGGCATTCCCGGTTCATCCTGAATGGATCTGAGCGCTGCCCTATCCATGAGTTCCAGAGCCTGAGCCCCAGCCTCTTCCAGAGGGATGACTGTCTCTGTACCTGACCGGATATCTTTGAAAAAGAGTAAGGCAGCAGATTTATGGGGATGGTCCTCAAGCGTTTTCAGACGGACTTTTGATATGAATCCCAGTGTTCCTTCGGAGCCCACCAACAGGTGACTCAGTATATCAATCGGTTTTTCATAGTCGATGAGAGCGTTCAGAGAATATCCCTGGGTGTTCTTGCGAGTATATTTATCTCTCACACGTTTATAGAGTTTCTTGTCAGCGAGGACACGCTGCCTGAGATTCTGTAGACCCTGATGAATTTCAGGCGCCTGCTTTAAGAGTTTGTCATCACTATTTTTATCCAGGGTATCATAGGTCTGGCCATTGGGTAGTATAAATCGCACTGAATCCATGGTATGATAGGCATTATCCTTGACACCACAGCACATCCCACTGGCATTATTGGCAATGATTCCACCAATCATGCAGGCATCCAGGGAGGCGGGATCCGGTCCAATTTTACGACCATATGGTGCCAGCCGTCGATTGACCTGTCCTCCAATCAAGCCAGGCTCCAGGTGAATGGTTCCCTGCTCTTCATCGAAGAAAAATTCCTGCCAATTCCTGCTCACTTCCACCAGAATGCCATCCGTGATGGACTGGCCTGAGAGAGAGGTTCCGGCGGCTCTGAATACGAGGGGTATCTTGGTTTTTTGAGAATATGCAAAGAGGTCGATGATTTCTTTTTCATTCGCCGGTTGTACAACAGCTTTTGGAATCAGTCGATAAAAGCTGGCATCTCTGGCAAAACTATGACGATCGATTAGTCGTGTCTTTATCCGACCCTTTGGCAGGATGGTTTGTAATATATCCAGCGTAGGTATATCAGATTCCATCAGTTCTCCCCTATTTATTTTTTACATATTCATCGTGCATGTGATGCACCAATCCATCAGCCAGTCCAAATTGGGGGACAAATATTTCATCAATATCACCCCACTGCATGATGGATTTGAATATTTTTGAAGCATGAACAATAACATCTGCTCGGTCTGGCCGGAGATGCAATATTCTAATACGTTCTTCAATGGTATATGAATTGAGCATGGCATCAATCTCAATTAATTCTGTAAAACTCACTGGCTGATCAATTTTACTGCGGGACAGTCTGAGAATTTTATTCATGTTACCCCCTGAGCCAATGGCACTTAGCTGAATATCAACCGGGCGGTATTCCAATACCCAGGCTTGCATATCATCCCAGATATCCTGAGCTACTCGTCTATTCAATAAACGCACAGAGCCAATGGGAAAGGACCGTGAAATCACGCGCTCACTCCTGGCAAAAATGGTCAATTCAGTGCTTCCACCTCCCACATCAATGTAGAGATAGGCCCGGTCAGGTTGGAGTGTTTCAGCGATATGGGAAGCAAATATCATTTCAGCCTCAACCCCGCCATCAATAATCTCAAGGTTGAGCTGACTTTCCTCTCGAATTCGAGCTGCTATTCTGGCTCCATTCTTGGCCTCGCGCATGGCTGAGGTTGCACAGGCCCTATAGTCCATCGGTTCGTAAGCTTTTAATAGATGAGAAAAGGCGATGAGGGTGGAAACCAGTTGCTCCTCCTTGTGGGGAGAAATGACGGCATCCCTAAAAACATCGGACCCCAGACGAATGGGCATTCGCACCAGGGATTCCTTGGCGAATACGCAATGTGCCCCTGTGGTTAACACTTTAGATAAGAGGAGGCGGACCCCATTGGAGCCAATATCGATGGCCGCATATTTTTGCTCAGAGTCTGGGACCCAATCAAGGTCAGGGTCTCTTTTTGTCACACGAAATTTCTTGGACGATTTGGCCATCTACGATTTAGCCCAGGTTCTTTTTTGTCAGATAGGTGAGCAATTTACCACCTTTTTTGATAGCCTTAGCCCAGCTTCTGGTGTTGAAGGTGATACCGACAACTGATGAGGTTGGCATGCCATCACGAAACGCGTTACATAAGTTCCAGGACAAGGCATTGAAGGTTGGATTGTGCCCAAAAAGCATCAGGGTTTCCACTTGATCATCAACGTGTGAAATGATATCAATCGCCTGGTCAATTCCCCCGAAATGATAGAGAGGTTGTAGCTGGACGATATCGGTGGTAGGGTAATTTAATTTTTCAGCAAAGATTTCAGCAGTTTCAAGGGCCCGGCATGCTGGACTAGAAAGGATGAGGTCAACCTCAGCTAGATCCTGGGCAAGATGGTTGGCAATGATATTCGCTTTTTCGATGCCATATTCAGCTAAACACCGATTAAAATCAGAATGGTCGGGCGCTATTTCAACTGCCTTGGAATGCCTGATAATATATAATTTTTTCATAGTCCTGAGTCCTAACATATCAGGCTAAAACATAGCATAAACTGCTAGGAACTGTTAGTTAGTTTTTCAGGTAAATGATGAATTGATCTGTTTGTGGTAGGGTGGTAGCATGCTACCACCCTACCGCAATAAACACGAATTAAATTACCCCAAATTTTTTGCCGACTTCAGCAAAGGCTTTGATGGCCCGATCCAGATGCTCTCTGGTGTGGGCGGCGCTTATTTGAGTTCGAATTCTGGCTTCTCCCTTGGGTACAACAGGGAAGGAAAAGCCAATGACATAGATGCCCTTTTCCAGCATGGCTGCAGCGATATCAGAAGCCAGCTTGGCATCCCCAAACATGATGGGAACGATGGGATGTTCCCCAGCTTTTATATCGAATCCTGCAGCAGTCATTTGCTCTCTAAAGTAGCGTGTATTCTCCTCCAGTTTCTGACGTAAATCTGAAGATTCAGAGAGGAGGTCAATGACTGCAATGCTGGCTGCGGTGATAGCAGGTGCCAATGTATTGCTGAACAAGTATGGTCTTGAGCGCTGTCTTAACATATCGACAATTTCCTGGCGGGCTGCTGTAAAACCTCCACTGGCTCCCCCCATGGCCTTCCCCAGAGTAGAGGTGATGATATCTACACGTCCCATGGCACCACGAAATTCGTAGGAGCCTCTTCCATTGGGACCAAAAAATCCGGTGGCATGTGAATCATCAACATGAACGAGGGCATCATACTTTTCTGCAAGATCACAAATCTTATCCACCTGTGCCACATAACCATCCATTGAAAAAACACCATCTGTGGATATGAGACGTGTTCGGGCATCCTGGGATTCTTTCAAGATGGCTTCCAATTCGTCCATGTTGTCGTTGGCATAGCGATATCGCTTTGCTTTGCAGAGCCGAATACCATCAATAATAGAAGCGTGATTGAGCTGGTCTGAAATAATGGCGTCCTCTGGCCCCAGAATGGTCTCAAAAAGCCCACCATTGGCATCAAAGCAGGAACTATAGAGGATGGCATCATCCAGCCCCAGGAAGTCGGCTATTTTGCCCTCCAGCTCTTTGTGGATACTTTGGGTACCACATATGAATCTTACTGAACTCAGGCCAAATCCCCATTTATCAAGTCCGTTTTGAGCAGCCTTTATTAAGCGGGGATGATTGGCCAGACCCAGATAGTTGTTGGCACAAAAATTCAGAACAGATGCCCCCCCAACCTGAATTTCAGCACTTTGCTGTGACTCAATAACTCGTTCAGCTTTGAAGAGGCCTGCTGCTTTGATCTCGTTTAGTTCATTTATTAGACGGGTTTTAGTTGTGTTCATAACGGCTCCTGATCTCAGGCATTAAATATTCTGAAAAGGCTGTATCCAGATCATGATTGGCAGACCAACCCCAGTCTGCTCTGGCCTGATCGTCATTAATATCTGCTGGCCAGCTGTCGATAATGGATTGACGATTATCGTTGATAACAAAATCTATATTAGCATTTGGATAATACAATTTAACCTTGGATAAAAACTCCCCTGCTGAGGGATTGAAGGCTTTCACATTGTAAACCATCTGGGTTAAAGCATCTTTCGGTGCTGCCATGAGCATTTCGATGGCTACAATGGCATCACTCATGGTCATAAAGGGGATAGTCGCATCTGCCCTCACAAAACAGCTATATTTTTCCCCCTTTGCAGCGGCATGAATCATTTCAGGAGCGTAATCACTGGTCCCTCCTGCTGGGAGGGTGTGAGCACTGATGATTCCGGGGAATCGAATGCTTCTAAAATCAACCAAGCCTGCTGTGTCTGTAGTGGAGAGTCTTTTGTAATAGTGGCTGTAGTAATCTCCCAGGCTTTCACAGTAGAGTTTGTTACAGCCGTACATGGTTTGGGGATGACGATAATCATCCTCGCGAACGGCTCCTACTGCGGTTTTTTCTTCAAGGCTGGGGATACCATAAACTGCAATAGAGCTGGGGAAGAAAAATTTAACAGGCTGACCGTGGCTTTGGGCTTGTTCCATGGCGAGATCCAGGAGGTTCAGGGTCCCATCCACATTCACTTCGTGGGCGATCACCGGTGAAAATTCCGCCCTGGTGCTTAATAGAGCGGCCATATGGTAAATGGCTTCTATCTGATATTGAGCATTGATCCGCTCCAGGAGGTTGCGGTCCAGAATATTTCCAATGAGGCAATCCTCAGTTCGTTCCAGCACAAACTCATCAGCCATATTAAGATCAATGCCAATGAGATTTCTGATGCCCTGATTATACAGAGACCTAACCAGTCCATGACCGATTTCACCATTTACACCTGAAATTAAAATAATCGATTTACGCATTTGCCTTCTCCAGAACTCTTGTTCTCATGACTTGAGAATGTATCCCCCGAAGCATGCCCCGGGTCTTGTCCATAGCTTGTCTTCGTTCCGACCTTCGGAACTTCGCCGCCGTTATCCGCCCACTGGGAATCTCAACATCGCTCCCAAGCGGAAAACCCTTTTGCATTTATCCAACCGCGTGCATGTGGTTTTCTGCGAAGGCGGATAAATAGAATAAAAAAGCCCCCTGCTGTAATTCAGCGAGGGGACTTAAAATATCTGATTTCAAAAAAGGGGAAGCTTATTCGGTTGGGGCTTCGTCCTTTTTCAAGTACTCATCAATAGCTTCGTTAAAGGTTTCAAGTGCCTTTTTGGGAAGATTATCAATATTGTCATTGATGCGACGGATAACCATGCGCGTGCTGGAGGCATTTGTTTTTACAGTCGTCAGTTCTTTCTGCATGGTATTGATTGATTTATCAACATACATCTGAGATGAGTCCATTTGTGCAGTGAACTCAAGCATGAGGGAATTAAGAGAATCTAGCTGGGCAGTCATGGCCAGTATTGCTGCCCGATCTTCCATCAGCACAGAGTCCAGGACAGCACTCAAACTGCCGGCAAGGTCTGAGACCAAAGCCTCTTTTTGAGCCTCACCTTGAGCCTGAACATACTCTACAGTTGCAAGGTTAAATTTTGCTGCGCCACCTTCAGTGGGAATGAAGCTCATAGTTGAGCAAGACCCTAGAAGAAGAGAAGCAAGTAAAATTGAAAGTGTCATGAATTTGCTCATTTTATACCCCTTTAAGTGGAAAGCGTGATGTGTGATCTGATGGATGTAAGTCACACGATATTAACTTTCGAAAAAAATAGCGTTTGCCGCACCCAAGTCAAGTGAAAAGCAGAAATCATGCCTATTTCTGGTGTATACCTTAAATCCGCTTCTATTAAAACATCTGATGGCAATTTTATGGCTAAAATTCTTTCCGAGAAAAAATTTTTTCGCAGAGTTTGAGGTTAATACCATTTATCAGGAGAAGAGTCATTGTGCTGTTAAGATATTTTAGTGGGCCGGAATGATAGGCCTGCAAATAGAGAATAATTGATTTAAGGCCCCCAAATAAATCCGGACCAGCAGCATTAAAGCGCAGGAGGAAATAAATTCCTAAAAGGACGTTCAATCCCAGCATAAAAATCAAAAGAGCTTGCACACCCTTGCCAATAAACATGAATAACACAGGATAGGCGATAACTGTCAGGGCTGTGAGGAACCAGAGATAGATAAATAGGGTATTCAAGTCAAGATGATGAAAGAAAGCGGAGAAGGCATGGGGGTATACAAGTCCCAGGCAAAGCCCCAGAACAATGATATATGCAATTCCAGCACCCATAAAAACCCAACCTGACATGAATCGACCTCTGGCAATTCCATTTCGACTGAATGGCATACTCAATAACTCTTGAATGCTTTTATCATCCTGTATAAATATGAATACCGAAAAAATGAATGCGACAGGCACACCAATAACAAAGTATCCTTCGTCAGCTTTTGGATATAGCAGGATTAGGCTTATGGAGAATATTGGAATCAAGAATAAAAATTTCTGTCTGAATAGTATCCAGTCCCGTTTGATAATTTCATACATCTTTTGAATCTCCTTTCACCATGTGAATCATAATATCTTCATAATTTGGTATTGCGGTGGGGGTATCCTCGGGCAGGAGTCCACCAAGTTTATCAAAATCTGATGTGAGCACAGAATACCCAAACGAAGTCGGTATTATCCCTCGGACAACATCCATGGAAGAGACGCTTGCAGGAAGATCTACCAATTTCAATATTCGCCACTTGTCGCTAATTATCTCTCGATTCTCACTCATGAGGATTTGTCCCTGGTCAATGATGGTCAGGTAGTCTGCAATTCCATCCAGATCAGAGGTCACATGGGTTGAGAATAATATTGATTTAGTTTCGTCCTGGAGCTCCTGTTGCAAGAGCGTCATCACCTCTCGTCGGGCAACTGGATCGAGACCTGCAGTCGGCTCATCTAAAAGAATTAATCGGGCATTATGTGATAGCGCAAGAGCGATGCTAAATTTCACTTTCATACCCTTTGAGAGGTTCTTGATCTTGGTTTTTTGATCAAGTTTGAATTTTTCCATGAGAGATTGGAATTTTTCCTCATCCCAATCCGAATAGACTGAAGCAAATGACTTTTTCTGGGTTAGTAGTGAATTCACACCTGCATCAATGGGACTGTCTGCGATGTAGGCTATCTGCAATTTGGCCTGGGCTTCCTCCGTCTGATTGTCTAACCCATAGATTTTTATTTCACCCGAATGTTTTAGCAAATGGTTCATGATGGTCTTAAATAGGGTCGTTTTTCCAGCACCATTCTTCCCCACCAGTCCCATGATATATCCCTGAGGGAGTTCCAGGTTAATATTTTGAAGTGAGAACCTTGAAAAAGATTTTGTCAGTCCCGTGATGTGCAGAGCATTCATCTATTCACCTCCATAAATAAGATCAAGCATGACATGCATGTCTCCAAGTTTGATGCCCAGTGACCTGGCTTCTTTAACTGCCTGGGACAGAATTTTTTCTACCTCTCTCATTTTCTTCTCCGTAAGCAATTCCTGGCTCTGTTCAGCGACAAAACTACCCTTTCCACCTACTGTGTTGATAAATCCATCTCTTTCCAGTTCATCATAGGCCCGTTTGGTTGTGATGACACTGATCTGTAGATCAACAGCAAGCCTCCGAATGGATGGCAATGCATAGCCAGGAGGTAGGGTTCCAGCAATTATCTGTTTCTGGATCTGCCTCACGACTTGTTCATAAATCGGCGTTGGATCGGCATTTGAGATAATAATTTTCATTGAGAATGTCTCTTGTTAATACTGTTCATATCATATATATACAATATGATCTTTTAAATTTTGATGTGCAAGCATTTTTTTCATTTCTTAGGCTTGGAATATGAAGTACCACTATTATTCTTTGCCCTACATTACTTATCGAAAAAAAAGAGGAATTGAATATGGAATATCGGCGTTTAGGAAGCTCAGGTTTAAAAGTGAGCACACTTTCATTTGGTTCATGGGTCACCTTTCAAGCCCAGGTTGATCTTTCACAGGCAGAGGAAATGATGAGGACTGCGTATGATGCAGGAGTAAACTTTTTTGACAATGCAGAAGTTTATGCAAATGGTGCTTCTGAGGAGATCATGGGTGATGCCTTGAAGAAACTGGGCTGGAGCAGAGATACCTTTATCGTTTCGTCTAAGGCATTCTGGGGAGGGCAGCTTCCCACGCAGAGGGGTTTGAGCCGAAAGCACCTTACCGATGCCTGTCATGCTGCCCTGGGCAGACTAAAGGTAGACTATCTCGATCTGTTTTTCTGTCACCGACCCGATGAATCAACACCCATTGAGGAAACAGTACGTGCCATGACTGATCTTATTCATCAGGGCAAGGTTCTTTATTGGGGAACTTCCGAATGGAGTGCACAGCAAATCATGGAAGCCTATGGCGTTGCCCGGCAATATGGATTGATCCCCCCAACTATGGAGCAACCTGAATACAATATGTTTCGTCGGGATTTTGTTGAATCGGATTACCGTCGGCTCTATACAGAGATCGGTCTGGGGACAACCATCTGGTCACCCCTGGCCTCTGGGCTACTTACTGGAAAATACAGCGATGGGATTCCTGATGACGCCAGAGTCAATCTACCTGGTTATGGCTGGTTGAAAAGAATGGTTGAATCGCCGGAGGGTCAGGCAAAAATTCAGAAAGCCGTAAAACTCCAGGGAATAGCCAAGGATATTGGTCACTCGCTGACAAATATGTCATTGGCCTGGTGTGCTGCCAATCCCAACGTGAGCACAGTTATTCTGGGAGCTTCAAAAATGTCCCAACTAACTGAAAATTTAAAAGCATTGGATGCCTTGCCGGCTTTGACACCTGAGGTGATGGAAAAGATTGAAGCGGTTCTGGAAAACAAACCAGCCCCACCCCCTCAATTTTGATTCATTGACAGGGTTATTCGAGGATAAAGTCCAGGGCTTCGACAAAATCACCCTCTAAGCTGGATCGAACTGTAAACGACAGTTTCTCGGGTTTGGACTGTGCACCGAGAAACTCCAATTGACTCTCGTCAACCCAGGCCTCATAGTCACCTGGAGGTACTTCCATGGAATAATAGGATCCATCGGAAAAGGTTCTCAATGTTGCTTCGAATGGTCCATCAATTTGTTTTACATGGACTCGTAAACCAGAAATTGGGTATAACACCCCATCGGCGAGTTTATCCACCCTGCCATCAATGATACCCGTTGTATAAAACGGAATATCCAGGGTTTTATAGCTGTTTGGGTCAAGAACGACAGAAAATTCCTTATTCCTGGGAAGCAATAGAGGGTTGGGTACCTTCGCTTCATTTACCACAAAGTTATATCGTCGGTAGGGTTCCAACTGACTCAATCTGGAGATTCCAGATTTGCTTAGCTGTCGTGCTGATGCACGTTGAATACTCACTGCGTTTCCTGGGAGTATATCCTCAAAGCTTTCATAGGTACCTGAATTATTTTCATCAATGAACATTCGAATTGAAGCCCCTGCTCTGCCCACCTGTTGTCGATTATCCCAGAGCACTTCACCATTGGTTCGGTCAAATGCAGCTGACCCACGAAGGGATTGTTCATAGGAAGCAATGTGATTTCCATGTTTCACAGAAGAAACAGATCTAAACTTTTCGGCATCCCAGGCTATACCAATTTCATAAACACTATTCTTAAAAATCAAATCTTCGTGGAAAGTGAGTTGGAATTTCAACGCCTTGCTCACTTGTTTGGTCATTTGAAGGCTAACATTTAAAAAACGTCCGACATGGCTACTATAGTTGAGATCTGCGCGAAAATATGTCCCGCGGATTAAGGGGTGGTAAGCTGGATTTCGGGGCACAGAATAGACCAAGCCAACCTGGGATGAGTTGCTCATGGCGTGCAAATCCTCACCGATGATATGCTCCTCTTTCCACCCATATCGCATCCTGAATCCCCATATTGAGTGATTCATGTTCAAGTTATAGCTATATACATCATGCTCGGAAAAATTCTGCCAGCCACCATCGAAGCGCAAAATGATCGGGTTTAGGCCGATAGAGATTGGGAAATAAAGACCTGTATTGAGAGTTTGTATGTACCCAATTGGATTCAAGATACTCGCTTTCTCAAAATATGTATATTGCATATTCCAGGAGCTGGCCTGGTCACCCTGTTTGTAGGATGATACTTGATACAATGAACCGTAGATGAGCTTCAGATTCAGCATGATGCCATAATCCAAGCGACTGGATAACTGATTATAAACTAAAGGTCTGTCGCCATTCTCATTTTGAATGTAGTCGATACCGGTCTTTGCACTTAACCAATTATTCAAACCAAAGGTAAATGAAGCCAGTCCCAGATTTTTATCACCTGGATTTAAAGGATCCGTGCTGGTCTTTGCTCCACCACTTAACTGATACCTGAACTCACCTGGGGGAAGAAAGGCAAAGGGGACATTTATTTCCCTATCTAATTCGAGAATATGACCCTGCTTTGCATAAATGCGAATTTTGAAACGAGAAATTCCATAACTCAGGGGGACATAAAATCGGTAATAACCAACTTCATCCGCTTTGCTGACCTCAACCAGGCGATTGTTTTGATACAGTTCCACTTCAGCATCCGGGTCCGTTTGACCGTCAATGATATACTGGTCAAAAGTTGTTCTTACCACTGTAGGCTCATTGGATATGTTTGCACCTACAAAGGAACCGGGTTTTAACCCTGTTGAAGTTAGTGCACCAATATGAGCTCTGGTAAACCAGGGGCTTTTATCCTGCACATACCGCCAGCGAATACCCGAGGTCTGCAAAGACGTACTAAATTGATTGGAGATTATGTTTAGTCTCCCCTCAATATCACCAAACAGAAGTTCGCCTCCAAAACCAGTTTGCAGATTTACATTATTGCTTCCCTGAGTGGTTGTGGAAGAGAGTGTATAATCTGCGAAGACACCATTCAACATACGGGGAGACCTGTCTGAAACGAGAGGGTACCACTCCTGAGAGACTTGTGTATATTGCATTCTGCGCTGGTGGGCTCTGCGCTTTTCATGGCGGGATACAATGGGTAATACATCCTGGGTTTTCAGTTTTAATATCAGTCGACTCATATCAACTGTGAGTTCCAAATTGAATAAGCGCATAAAGACTTCAGGCTTTACAAAGAAATCAACGTCTTTCACCAGAAATTCAGATGCAAAAACCTTATATTCCTTTCCTCCAACCCAGGCTTTAAACATGGAGAAATCGATGAGGTATGGGTTTTTTTCGTGAAGATAATAACCAGAAACACTAAAGCTTTTTGGACTCAATTCATAGTTTACCCCAAATAGTTCAAAAAGTTCTGTGACGGGTAAATAGAATTCTCCATCCTTGGCAATTGCCACAATAATTTCATCGATGATGCCTTGATAACGAAAAGAAAGATAGACTTCCTCTTCAGAATCATCATAAGTTAGCTCTTCGTTTGCATAGAGACTGCCACCCAGCCAGACCAGCCAGATGGTAAATAGAATTCGAATCAAGGGGATCAATTAACTTTTGGTGAAGCTACCTCTTATGGTCTGAGGTTGAGCTTTCACAACGTCATTGCCTGGGATATCAGATCGTCCTGATGTGGCAGTGACTTCTACATCATAATTACCAGCCGGTAAGTCAGTTGCATCTGCTTTTAACAGGCGTAGCCCATCGTAATAGATGGAGACAAACATTTTCTTTTCAAGAACCTGAGTTCCGCTGGAATTAAAAATCTTGGCGTGCATGGTACCCAAATATGGGGCATTTCCACTTTTTGTATAATCTACTAGGACTCTAAGAACCTCATCCTTAACAATTGGTCGAACCCCTGTAAACTCAATACCAGTCGACAATTCACCAGTACTAAAAAAGATTGAGGTTATTTGACTGAACTGCATGGTGATCTGAGCGCTAATTCCAGTTTTTCCCTCTTCTCCAATTTCAGGACTCACAGCGCTGGAGGTTGTAATCAACCTGGACCAGTACATCCCAGGTTCTAAATCTCTGGGAGGTTTAGCTGTAATTCTCACAACCTGTCTCTGTCCAGGACCTAGAATAAAGTTTTTTGGGAAACCTCGGAGCCATGATGTCGCTGAATGCAATTCTGTCTCTTTTACATCATCATAAACCAGTTCTATATTCCCCTCTTCATTTGCTTTTGGATAGGCGAATTTAAACTCAAGTTTTACTTCCTGGGGATCATCAGAGTTATTCAGTATAAGAACCGTTTCAAAACGTTGCTTGCTGTCAAGAAAGGCTGATGTGGGTGAGATAGCTACCTGGGCATTCAAGCTGGATAGCACAATAAGAATTACCAGTCCACAAAGGATCATTTTTCTACTAATCATGGTTCTCTCTCAGTTTTCGAACATAAATTATTTTGTGTCCCAATATATTAACCGAAATCAGTCGCTGAAACCAACTAGAATCTACAATAGTGTCATGTATGCAAATAAAAAAAAGGGCTGTGAAACGCACAGCCCTTTTCGAAGATAATTTAAGATTGTCTTTTTTAGTTGTAAGTGACTACCACTGTAAGTGGAACACCAGAGCCAGTTGCTGTTGAATATGCACCTGGACTTTGAGAGGCACCCACAGTAAGCGTACCACCAACCCACATTTTGTAGGTTCCTGAGCCACCGTTGCCAAGCGTTCCGCTAAAATTAACATCGTCACCAGTAGTCAGAGTAGCAGCTGAAGCTTGTGTTGTCGCATGACCAATAGCATTAATCGCAAAGTTCATTGTGGCAGCAGATGCATTTACAAGAGTTGCAGCAGAGTTAAAGGCTAAATCTATTGAAGCGCCTTCTTCTCCAGCAATCTCAATCACACCAACGGTTGTTGTTCCAGTTACGCCAGTATGTGAAGCAGCAGTTGTTGGGTCCACAACTCCATTGGTACCTTTTACTACATTACCAACGGCAATATCAGTGTTGGCAGTAAAACTAAGGGCTGTCACTGCAACAGTGGCTGTAGCATCAAGAACGCCGTCCTGTGCAACAGCAAAACTCAGTGTCAGTGCAATCAGTGTTATTATGAGTATCATCTTTTTCATTTTTTTTTACCATCCTTTTTTCAATTCTTTTCTGTCCGTTTCTCCGTCGAACTGGCATCAATATATTCAACAATGGTGCCAAAGCTAGTGATCTATGTCTAAAACACTGTGCTACAGCAAGTTACGCCAATATGGGCAATAATTTTTGAATATAGATTACCATTTTACTCACCTATAGTAATAATAAAATGACAAGAATTTGTGACAATGTGTTTGAAAAATATTACAGTTGGGTTTTCAAAGAGGATTCTAGTTGTATGAGACGTAGAGTTCCACATTACCACCATAGCTACCAGAAGCTATCTGTTGAACATCGATTGTTCCAAACAGATATAGATATGCAGTTACAATTTCTGGGGTGTGAGCTCCGCTGGGAGGGGTAGGTGGTGCACCAGCAGGTCCACCGGAACGTTCTCTCAGTTGGAAGCGAGCTGTACTTCCGCTGACGGTAACCGCCTGGTTGATATCATTTACACCATGATTGGCATAGGCGAATTGAAGTGTCAATGGCATGGTTTGGCCAGGATAAAGGGTATGAACTAGGTTGGCAGGTGCCACAAGCGTAACTTCAACATCCAGTTCTGCATTCCCGCTGATGGCAAATACTCCCATACCACCGTCTCCCAGGCCAATTGCAGTGATCCCATCCCCTGCAAAAACTTGAGGGAAAGTCATATCAGCATCCTTGGTCGCATCCAAAGAACTGGAAACGTGGACACTAAAATTGATTGTCTGACCAGAAATTGGCTGAATCATCAAACCCGCAATCAGGAGTATCAGTGCCGGGATATAGTGTGATCTATTTATAGTCATGCCCATAATATATTTTAATCTCAATCTAGTTGTATTCCACTTCCACAAGGAAATCACCATCGTATTGTCCAGGTACCAACCCTTTCAGGCTAAATCTACAACCAACCCAGATAAAAAATATTCCTTCAGCGTTCAAAGACACATTTTCCGGATTGGTGGTGAATAGCATGGAAGCTGATTGATTGTTTTCAGTATTGCCGCTCAGCAGGTAATTCATGAGCAGGGGCTGATTCGTCTCCAGGTTAGTCATGGTAACCTGTTTTGAATAGGATACCTGAATACTTGAATTGGCCTGGCCTTCCAATCTCAGCAATCCGGCACCTCCATCGGTGATAGGTGATATCAACTTTTCTGTCTGACCTGGCAAAACAATGCCTGCATCTATATCGGAAAGGGTCACCACTTCAATCTGATCTACAACGGTAGCAGAGACATTGAGATCACGGGAAGAATTCTCCTGCTGACCTAAAAGCGTTGAACCTGCAGCTATAAGTACGATTATGAAACTGAATGTTTTCATCTTAATAATATCATCTTCTTTGTGAAATACCTGTTTCCAATTTGCATGTTGCAGAAATATATACCACTGCTTCTGCCCCTTGCAAGCCAGTTCAATGTATGCTGACCAGCATCATATGTTTTATCCTCGACAAGGACATCTGCAACTCGGCCTCTCAGGTCAAATATTGTTGCTGATACCTTTGCTTCAAGCGGGATGGCAAATGGGATAATCGTTCCCGCGTTAAACGGATTGGGATAATTTTGGCCTAGTGCGAACTCCCTGGGGATTTCGGGGAAAGCACCACCAGGATCTATTCTAAGTAAAAATCTTGGACTATCTCCGCCGCTCTTTTTCAAGAGTTGAAAAGGTTTTGTGCGGGTCAGCGCTTTGGAGGGTTGGAGGGATTCCAATGGTTTTTTCCCAAGACTGGAATGTTCAAATTCGTAGAAATTCTGAGTTTTCAAATCAACTTCTGCTCCAGTTTCCAGGTCTTCCAGGATGAGTGTCCATTCGGGATGCATGTCCTGAACCCGTGGCCATGACAATCGATAGCTTCCCGAGAGTGGATTGCCGTCAACATATCCATTCACATGGATTGGTATATGGCGGACTCGCCCGAATCGATAAGGGTGGGATTGAATAGAAAGGTAGCTGTTGTCAGAGCCCTCAGTATATAGCTCAACATAGGTGTCTGCGGGCGGTACCAGATAATATGCATCTCTATTGTCCTTATTTATGGATCCTGATTCGTTGAACTGTATATGAGCGGTGGATCCCAATGTGTCAGCCTCTAATAGCAAGATAATCAAGGGATTCGATTCACTGGAGTGTTTGTAGAAAACGCCACCAGTGGTCTTGGCCGCTAGGGGTACCTTCAAAATGGGACTGTCAGCATTTGCCTTGACCCAGAAACCTTGGAAGGGCATAATCAAGCCATTTCCCAGTGATCCCGTTGTTCCGTTCCAAGTGAGATAGGCACCTTCACCAGAATTGGCTGTCACATCCCACACGTAGATCACATTATCTATATTTGTCTTTGTCCAGCCCGCATGATCCCAGTCAATAGTGGCAACAAATGGGTTGCCAATCAGGTTCCAACCGGTATCAGCTAATGCTGTATAGCTCACCCCAAAATCAAATTCACCGGAAGTTCCCTCAGCCTCTGTCCCGGTAACATCGATGGTAGCCGGAAGTGACTGTGAATAGTCTGCTTCACCAGGAATCGAACCAAAAACATATACAAAAAGTCCTCTGCCTGGCACAGTGGCATCACTGGTCGTATCTGGTTTGCGCCAGCGCTGGTTGTCAGTTCCAGCATAGGTTTCATCATACCAGAGGACCGACGGACTACCTGAAGAGGAGTCGGAACCACCATAACCCTGGGTGAAAATTTCGCCAAAGAGGTCTCCATAGGTGGATGCAACAGGTGAGGAATACATTCTCCAACCAGTGCTACCAATAATGTCCCGCTTGACTTTGATCGACCCACCGCTTACCACCTTCGTATTAGCTATAAGACTCTTACCGGACTCTATGATCAAACTCCCATTTTCAAGGGTAAGTGTCTCCGTAATTTCCACATTGTCGGCAACTTCAACCCCGGCCGAATTGTTAATAGTGACATTACTGAATGTTAGTGGACTGGTAATAAATTGAGTTGATGTTCCATTGAATTCTACATATTTGACAGTGGCACTGGCAAGGCCCAAGTCCCCACCAACCCGCAATGTATCGCTACTGCTACCATTGATATCTCCCCCACCCAGGACATCTCCTTCGACCTCAAAAACGATGCCGCCAGACAGTGTGAGGTCCGCACCTGATTCCAGCGTCAGAGAGGAGATCACCACACCATCGGTGGAAATAATCGGATAACGGGTTCCATCGGCAGGAGTAGCAGGAATGAGGATGGCATCCGAACTGGTAGGTATACTACCGGCATCCCAATTCACAAGTGTATCCCAGCGCGTGGTGTAAGGATTGGTTCCAGGGTCGCTCTCCCAAATATTGGTATACGCGTTGAAATTGACTGTAGCCCTATCAGTCATGTTCTTGCCGTTCAGGACACCAGTGATCACTGCCTGGTCCACAGATGAGGAGGATTGAAGCAGCTGAATATAGGTTCCATCACCATTATCTGTGACGCTTCCCAGCAAGGCTCCAGCTGTAGTGATCAGGTTGACGGTTTCTCCCCCTGATGCGTGATCATTGCCCCCAGCATCTTTTATCTGCACGGTAATAGTCGAGGTACTCACCGCATCATTCTCAAGAACGGTAGGTGTGGCCGTGATTAGAGATGTCTCCTCGCTGGCAGGGCCTGATACGACAGAGAAGGTATTACTGATACCAACAATCTTACCTGATGTATCCGTTGCGGAAATGGTAAAATTCCCAATCGCATTAATGGAAACCGTATCTGGCGATAATATCCCCCTGTTGAAAACAGGCGTTATCCCACCCCCTGTACTTAAATTACCTGAGGATGTAAGTGTTACCATACTGGCAAAATTCGTATCCGCGGTGGTCGTACCATCGACAGCAGATATTTTGATATTGAATTCAACACCTGCAGTTTGGGTTAGAATGTTTCCCCCACTCACTTTCTCCACTAGGAAAGTAGTGTACTGGCCCGGATTTGTAACGGTGCAGGTATCACTGACTGCAGAAGTAATTCCCGAACTTGAAGCGGTGAGCAAAAAAAGACCCGTTGTGTCGATAGCCAGATCGGTGAAGGCCACTTGACCATAAGCATCTGTATTCAGGCTGGTGGTTCCTCTCAGACCGGCACCAGGCGTGTCTGAATAGCTCAATGCCATTGAAATAGTCGTTCCCGAAGTTTCTATAGTATTGCCGTTGGCATCCTGAATTTCTGCTGTGATCGTAGGCGTCAATGGTTCGTTTTTGGTACCACTGGCAGGGGGTGCCTCCGAATAAATGACGGCTGAAGGGATACCGGCAACCATGGTAAGTGTCCCATAGCTAACTTGTTCAACCCCACCTGTTGTACCGATGTTGTATATTTCCCCGGTATTTGGTACTGTCGCTGTTGTCGGCCGAACCTGGAGTCCAGTGATAATGACCTCTCCCGGTTGGCTTGCAGCTGTCGATACAGCATTAATGGTAAAAATGACAGAAGAATCTGTGTAAGAGTTATAGGCAACACTTAGGCTGGTGGTTGTCCCATACGCAGGTTGAGTGGTGACAGTGGGGGTTGCGAGCGGGTTCCATTCAAAACCATCTGGGATCAATAGCTCCCCTGTGCCATTCAGTGCCAGCTGACCCACATAATCCTCCGTGAAGCGAGGACCAGCCAGGGTGGTCCAGGCTGTGTTTGCGTCATCTGCGGAAATTGCTTCTCCACCGGTCGCAGGCTCCAACAGACGTACACTGATGGCATATTTATCAGATATATAGTCCTCTACCTGAATACGTTCAGTATCGGATAGGTGACGACCGTAGAGGATGACCTCGGCGATCATGCCGTCCCATTCACCCTCCGGTCCTTCACCGAGAATTGCGGTTACTGCATTTGAAATCGTCCCAGTGGGCGGCGAACCTAAGTAGGATACACTATTCAACACGCCATCGACGTACATTCGCCAGGTGTTGCCAGATTTCCAGTCGAGGCAAATGACCTGAGGATCCGTAGATTGCATATCGTGGTGGCTCTCCAACTCATTGGCTGAGACATTGCTGAGGATGGCTGTTTTAATCACATTCAGCTCCGAGCTGTTGTCCCCTACCGCATCATATCTGACCGTAAAATATTGATCCCCTCCTACACCGTTGTCAACCATCCAGAGGCCGTTGTCAGCAGAAGTTACATCTGATTCAACAACAAAGAAGATGGTGAATTCTGTCAACCCATTGATGTAGTTCTCTCCATCAGCATCTTCCATATGCGTATTGTTGATTGCCCACTCCAGGGAGCTTTCGCCGTTCAAGCTGGCAACGCTGGACCTCCAGACCGGATTTTTTACACCTGCAACAAAGTCACGGCCATTGCCACTCTGGTCTTTCCAGACTTCAACATCATCTCCGTCAATGGCATCAATGGTACCTCCGACATCACTATATACACCGGACGTTGAATTCAGCCACAGGTCGAGATTTGAGATCGTTGCTGGGACACCTGATGCGATTAATCTGGTTACGGGTGTACTGGCTGAATCAGAATCATAGGCGATAAATGTGAGGGTTCGCGTTGGTGTTTGCGGGTCAGCTCCCACATTCTCATATATGACGGATCGAATGGCGCTCTGGTAGACACTTAGTGATTTCAAACCATCAAGGACAAGTTTTCCAGCCCCTCTATACCAGGTTCCTGACAATCCAAAAATGGTCGAATAGCCAAGACTATCTTCGTTCACAAAATAATTGCCAGTAATTTGAATCGTCACACTATCGAGCTTAGTGTCATCCCCATCAGAGACTGTAATGGAGTCTGTAATGGAAATAGCCCCATCACCTTCGTTGTAAACAATGACCGATTCTTCCAGATTCGCCAGGACTGGCGCATCATTCACGGGTGTAACGCTTAGATCTCGGCTCAGGGAATTGCTGTGAGCTTCACCATCACTCACTTTAAATTGAATTGTTCTTGTGGATCCATCCGGGTCTGGATTCAGGTTATCATAGGACACTGATCTGAGTGCTGTTTGATATTCAGTTAGAGAAGCGCTTCCAACCAACTGCAATTCACCCGAAACGCTACTCCAGCTGGGTGTGATACCGTAAACAGATGTGAAATCAAGATAATCCTCACCATTGACATAATTATTTGAAATGGTCACCCAGGCAGAATCCAGGTAGTAGTCATCGGCATCAGAAATTGTCAGAGCACTGGTTATGTTTGTTTCCGGGTCACCATCCGTATAGGCAATGGTCGTGCCTTCGATGCTGGCCAAAACGGGTGCACTATTGTCCGCACCGATGGTAATATCGCGGGTCGCCACATTGCTGTAGTCAATACCGTCACTTACAGAAAAACTTAAGGTGCGGGTCGAGTCAGTTGGGGTACTATCTGTATTCTGATAATAAACCTCCTGGAGGGCTGAGCTATAATCAGCCAGGCTTGCATTACCCGTCAAGTGTAACGTCCCCGTGCTATTTGCGAATGTCCCCGAAATGCCATAATTACTGGCAAATATCAAGGTATCTTCATCACTGAAGTAGTCACTGGTTATCTGGATCTTGGCACTATCAAGATTGAACTCACTATAATCATGGCAGGTTAAACTGTTCGTGATGAGTGTGGCTGGATCGTCAGCCTGATAGGAGAGTGCAATAGTTTCAATGTCAGTCAGCGTAGGTAATTCATTCGTGTCGGAAACTGTAAGAAAGGTTCCCGGTGCTGACATATTTGCATATTCAGTGGCGATCCAATCGGCACTCACCGCAACACTACAGATCCTAACCTCGTCGATAAGGCCATTCCAGGATGAGGTGGCTCCATCCTTTGAGCCTTTTCCGATCAGGAGTGTCTCATTCTTGCTTGTCAGGCCTAGTTTTGAGGTTGCCCAGCTATAATGATCATACGATCCGTTAATGTAAAACCTGGACGTATCGTTCTCTACGTGGGTCAAGACCAGATACTGCCAGGTCGTATCAGCAGATCCATTGCTTGACTCATGTCTCAGTTTGTTGTTGTTACCCGTGTTCATGGAAGTTCGATACACATTGGTGCCACCACCACGTTCACCTGCTGCATC
Organism: Candidatus Neomarinimicrobiota bacterium; assembly: GCA_016784545.1. Lineage (NCBI taxonomy): Bacteria > Pseudomonadati > Fidelibacterota > Fidelibacterota bacterium. The sequence continues at coordinate 24,999 of JADHUM010000009.1, read as the reverse complement.
TTGTCTGATCATCAGAGCTGCATCCGCCCCGTCAGGTTGATCCCCGTAGATCAATCCCATATCAGAATTCAACACATCCGCCCGAGCCCAGAGGGACACCGTGAGACTATCGAGCCCATCCAGATAAATCCCTCCATTCACCTCTTCCAGTTCATCACCATCCCCATCGAACTCACGACAAGAGCCTACCATTCCTGAATCACTGGTGGCTGTGTTGCGATTTAATAGGACATTCGTATTTGAAGCGGCATCTGTCAGATCGTCCAGATGCCAGACTCCCAGATAATTGTCATTCCAGGTCAGGGTGTCAGACTGATCTGCATACACACCACTTTTACCGTAATAGAGGTAGATGGTGCTATCTACCGAGGGCGACAGGCTGGGCAGGCGAACCCAAAACAAGAGTTCTCCAGAAGTTGAGCTGTAATCTTCCAGCTCAAAATCCAGAAGTGTGGAACCATCGGACTGGGTGAACAGGATATCATAACCAGATGGATTCTGAACACCACCCCCATTGGAGGTGGATCTAAGCATGGCGTCAGTGAAGCTGATCATCACTGGAAAATTAATATGATCAGCTGTTCCGCTAACCTGAGAACCATTCAGAGTAATAAGCTTACGATGTTCATACCCGGCTGGTTGTGCAATTACGCTTGTGCAAAACAGGATGAGCAAAAACACCAACATCAAGCGAGGTTGTTTCCTGGGATCGGACTCTATATATGTTGTCTTACTTATACTTTCACTCCTACTACGAAATTAGGCCAACCCTTCATATTAACAACATATATGCCAAATTCTACCATCTCCGAGGGCTGGCAGCCATCTTGTTGATCATGAAATTAAATATCATGTTTATATTATTGTTTATATTGACTTTATTATATATTTCCACGAAGGATATACTAAGATTAATTTCCTCTTTCAGCAACAACTGACAAACTCATGCAAGAGTACATTCATAAATATGTGACATAACTCAAGTTTTAGCGTCAGATTTTCATGACAATTTTTATCCGAATTTACCTTTTTTGATGTTGGTAGGCCTAATTAGGGTTAAGCTATTACTCACTAAATCGTGGCATCAAAATCTAATTGTGATGAAATAAAAAAGCCCTGAATCAGGGCTTTTAAAATTCTATAAATAGTTGGGTAGATCAGAGATTAATTGATGCGAGCCCATTCCTGGATTTGCTTGGGCCAATCATAGTCATCATAAGATCCAAAACCATTTGGCCATTTATAATATTCACCATGCTCATCATCGGTAAAGTCCATATTCCAAGTTTGCACAACAGTTTCTGCTACAACAGGACCGCTAAGAGTGCCGTTCAATAGTCTGATCGTACCTGCTGAATAAACTGCTCCTTCGATTTCATCACGGTAAGAGCTCCAGAATCCGTAGAAAGAGAAGTCTGAATTTGGATTTGTAAATACCAGTGCAGGTAAATCAGCATTCGGGTCAGCTTTGATGACATTTTTCTTCCAAAAGTCAATACCGGTACCAGCAAAAACCAGCGTGCTATTTTCCAGTTCTACCCTGTCAAATGTCAACCCACTCCCCATAAAAACATTGATGCCCTCTGATATGTCTCCATCATGGAATGTCCGGGAATTGTCATAGTGCACTTCAACAGCGTGGTCAATAAAATACTGTAAATCTGCCTGAGGCAGAAATCCCATTTGAGATCTAATCTGGTGCTCAGGTTCTGGATTTACTGTTCTACCATTGGTATAAAAAGTGCCGCTGGTTGCAACAGCTCGCTTAAAGTGATTATCCTCTTCCAGACTTAAAACCAAACCAGTCTGCTCTTCACCATTAGATTTGATAACACTTAATTTTTGAGTCGTGCTGTCAAATGCAGCAGTGAGATCACCAGAGCTATAGGTTCCAAGGTTATCCCCGCCGGCATTCACACGCCAGAGTGCCACATTGGCAAATGATTCAACTTCAACTTGATCCTGTACGGTTTGTACAGCTGCCTGCGTATCCAAATTAACTATAGTAGCTAAATTGAGTACACCCAGGCCAGTTGCACTGAAGATGACTGCCGTGATCATGATGGCGACTATATACATTAGACCATTCTCATGACAGATTGTGTTTTCTCGTAATCATAGCTTGCTAATATAAACATAATTCCATGCCTAGGTAAATAAAGCATTGAAAATGACGGTGGAAATATTTTGGTAAATTGCTTCGCATAGGCTACTAATAGTTCAAAATTTATGCCATTTTTTATTAATTTTACTAAGCCCCTATAACTCAGACAATTGCGCCCATCAACTAAACGTCTAAATCATGAAAATGCCGTAAATTTTGCATCACAATATGACACTTTTTTAGAAAATGTGTCATATTAACACACCATTAATCATGATTAGCTAGAAGTGACGGTGTGATTTTGCTCACATCTACCCAGACTAGCAGCAGTGATATTTCCTATTAGTGCTTTATTTACAGTATCTTATCATGTTGATGTTGATGTCCTATTACACTGATTCGTCGCTTTTCTTTCCGCTGGGCAAAAAGCGTATTTTTCCAAAAATGTAGTATATATATTACACTTTTAGGCTATCCAGGGCATTTTCAACATTTTCCATATATGATAGATTATTCTAGTTCTAGGATGATTTACTGCATTTCATAAAACAAGTAGGCCAAATATAATTTTTCGGGGTAACTGAGTAGGAAGCAAATTGAAAAGTTTTAAAAAGAGGTGATACATTGATTGTTCTGTAAAGACTGACCGGTTTGCATACTAGATATGGAAGATCAGCTAGGGGCAGCCACTATCTATTCCATGCAGGGCGAAACTCAACCTTGATTAACTCCATGTGAAGAGAAAGTATATTCTCAATTTGAGAGTTACTTTCTGAGGATAGATCCACTCAGGGGTGAGTGTTATTGAGATGGGTTAACTTAAAAAAAAAGCCCTGAAACAGAGCTTTTAGAATTTTATAAATGATTAATGGATCAGAGATTAATTGATGCGAGCCCATTCCTGGATTTGCTTGGGCCAGTCATAATCTTCATAGTTGCCAAATCCCAGATTCCACGCATAATAGTCGTTGTTTGTGTCATCTATCATATCAATATCTCTACAGATGCGGGCTGTGTTGGCAACCACAGGACCTGTGAAGGCTCCCTCATGCAATCTTACATGACCAGTTGAGTAGATAGCGCCTTCGATATGAATCTCTTCACCGGACTCTTGATCAAAATGTGTGTCGGGTTGACCTGTGAAAACCATGGCAGGTAATGGTTGACCATTTACCATCGGTGCCACAATTCTTACATCATCTTTTAGTTCAATATCCCAGCCAACAAACACCAGGGTAGCATTTTCTATGTCAACATTATGAATATCCAGATGATTTCCATAAAATATATTTATCCCCTCAACAACATCCTCATCATGAATGTGCATTGAGCTTCCCCAAACTTGGTTGGCAGCATTTGCTACAAAATATGCCATGTCCACTTGTGGGAGAAAACCAATATTTGGGCGGAGTTGATGGTTTGGCTCTTCATTTGTGGTTTTACCGTTGTAATCAATACCATAGCGTGTTGCAACGGCACGATCAAAATGAGTGTCCTCCTTAAGATCTAAAATGACACCTGTCATTTCATCACCACTACCCTTGAGCACCGAAATCTTCATCGAGGCATTATCATAGGTTGCAGTTACCTCACCAGCGGTAAATGTCCCCAGACTATCGGCTCCAGTATTTACACGCCACAACGCAACATTACTTAAGGATTCAACCTCAACTTGATCTTGTACCTTTTGAACAGCGTTCTGAGTATCAAGATTAACAATAGTAGCTAAATTGAGTACACCCAGGCCAGTTGCGCTGAAGATGACTGCCGTGATCATGATGGCGACTATATACATTAAATCCCTTTCAGAGGATTACTGGGGCATGTGAGAGTTTGCTGTTGCATGCCTCTATAGGTTCAATTATTGTGCCAATAATTGTCATTAATTCATAACCTCCTATCCCTCAGTCTGTTACACCAGTATAGATAACCATTTTGCTTCTAAAATGAACAGTGTTTTCATTTATAATGTGACACTTTTTTACAAAATGTGTCACATTATTAAATCTTCAGATATAATCAATCACGGATAGAATTAAGAATTCTATTGAAATGTGCAGTCCCTCAAGCATTAATTATGATACTAAATGCTTTATTTACATATATTTATTAAGTTTTATATGGAGTGATAACTTGTGGACTCTTCGCTTTTGACCTGCATTAAAAAAACCGCCAGAAGTACGCAAAAGTATTAAAATTATTACACTTTTTAGCAGTAGGTCTAATTCTCAATATGTCACTAATATGATCTAATGGACTATTTAGAGGATGTTATGGCAGCTTTCAATCTGGATATTGTGTGGAATAAATATTTCTATGTTGGATGTATAAAAATATATTTGGCAATTTTCTAGAGGAGTAAACGAAAACCTTTTTCCAGCTAGACTTAATTCCGGATTGCGACTATCCATTCCAGCTCGATACTATCGCCCTCCTCTGACAGCACCATTTTGACATTCATCATCTTTTTGCTATAGCCGGTTCTTTCTGTAAAGAGAAGTTCAGAAATATCTGAGTCAATGGGGCTGTGGATTAAACTGTCAATTTTCCATTCCAAACTCAGTCCATTTGCTGAGAGATGATCCACTGTCCCATCCATTCGAACTGAACGCATGATCACACCTGAGCTTGAAGTGATATCAGAGCTCTCGTCGCTGGCACTGGCAAAAATCTTGAGTGAGTCTGCCTGCTGACTGGTGAGCTTGGTTCTCACATATTGGTCTACCACATAAGCATCCTGGCTCAACTGAGATCGTATCATTGTATCATTGTACATATTGCGGGTAAACATGAGTACTGATGAAAACCCAATGGCTACAATACTTGAGATGACAGTAGCTATCATAAGCTCAACCAGGGTCGTTCCTCTGGAGTTATGACGATACACTAGTAATTCCAGGCCATTTCTGCAGAAATGTACGCAGTCAGGCTATCGCTCACATTTCCCGTAGTAAACCAGGAGATTTTGATCTGAATCATATAATAGTCTGGTATCTCAGTATCCGTGGGTGATAAACCGTCCGTCGTATCATCGATCCCAAAGACTTCAGTGGTTCGATAAGCAGTGAGATTATTGGCTGTAATCATCTGATTAGTTTCCGGCAGACTATCAGGCAGGGCGTCAAAGCCCCAATCAACAGCCTGTTCCATCCGGGATGCCATATTGATCCAGGCAAGCTGCCGCCGAATACCCCGATCAATATCCCAGCGCGAATAAACCATATATTGGGCCGTACCCATGGCCACTATGGACAGGAGGGTCACAGAGAAAATAATCTCGATGAGGGTAAATCCTTTACGAGGAAGGCGTGCTCTACATTTACTAATTATAGTATTTACTGGGAACTTCTTCAATTCTCACCCGCGATTGGACCCCTTTATAAAGGTAATAATTACTGGCTTTTAAATTAGAAGCACCAGGTACTTAGGGTTAGTAAAATATGATTTAATTGCCCCACTCCATGGTGGTAACAAATATCTGGACTATAAGCCTGATCCCTCATCAAAAAAATCTCTTTTTGAGAAGGGGGCACACAAGAAACGCCAGAATATCTTCCCGGCTGTAAGCCAACGAATATCCCTCCCCTTCCCAGAGTTCGATAGTATCTGCCTGACCATCCAGGGTGTTACGGTCTCAACTCTATCGGCAAGAATGTTGAATATCTTTTTACCCTTTTTGAAAGAATCACTCGATATGTCCGTATTCCCCAGCAGAAGATCTGTAATCACCATCCCAGGGCTCAGAGCGGAAACATTAAGGGGCGTCGCCCTGGTTTCCCTGGCCAGCGCTTTTGTGAGATAGGCAAGCCCACTTTTACTGGTGCCGTAAATGGTTTGACCAAGAATGACTCGTCCATCACTACCCAGGCCTTCCATATTGTATACATGACCCCAGCCCTGTGACAACATCCCCCGAATAGCTACTCGAGAACCGTACATAACTCCACGGAGATTCACACTCAATATCTCATCAATCTTCTTAACGTCCTGCTCCCAGAAGGGAAGGCTATTATGTCCCAGACCAGCATTGTTAATCCAGATATCAATTTGTCCAAAATATTGGATACAATAATCCAACAAACCTTGAAGCTGTCCATATTCTCCAACGTCACAGGCGCATCCTTTGACATGGTCTGCATCGCATTCCTGTGACAGGGTCTTGCGCACTTCGTCCACCTTATCTTGCGCTCTGCCAGAAATTATTACTCTGCATCCCTCTGCCAGAAAAGACCTGGCCAGCCCCAGACCAATGCCCCGGGTGCTTCCCGTTATGACTACTACAGTATTATTCTTGATCTCAGTCATCTGATAGGGAGCATATATTGAAACCCAGGTCAGATAGTATTTGCAGGTTTTCAGGTCGCAAGGACCCTCCTAGACTTCTGGCTATAACACCAGACCAGGCAGCAGCATGCATATTCTTACCCAGTGATACATAGTGTTGGGCCAATTCTTCATCATGGACTTTAATTTGATCAATGGGATTGGTTTGATTGTACTTCTCACTATGGATGACCAGTTCTTTAGGCAGCCGCGGTTTTTGAGGTGGAATATTTTGCTTCACCGGCCACCCCAGACACATGCCGAAGGTGACATATACTTGCTGCGGAAGCCCAAGTAGTTTGGCAACTTCAGCGGGATGGTTGCGCATGGCACCAATCATCACAGCTCCCAAACCCAGGGATTCTGCACCGGTCTGGACCGACATCCCCACCAATGAGGCATCAATAGTAGAGATTAGAAAGGTTTCCAGGTTGTTGGTCATTTCAACAGCATGTAATTCACAGACCTTGCTGAGTCGATGCAAGTCTGCGCAAAAGGCCAGGAAAACGGGGCAAGTTTCAATCTGCTTCTGATTGCCGGCCAATACAGCCAGTTCCCTTTTTACGCCGGGATCTTTAACAACAATAATACTATATGCCTGCATATTGCTGCTGGTTGGCGCTCTTCTGGCTGCTTCGAGAATATTCATGAGCATTTTCTCAGGGATATCCTCATTGGTGAATGAGCGAATGGTTACATGTTGATTTTGTACATCAAGGGTTGAACTCGTTTTCATGGAAGACCTTTATCAATAGATATTTAAGAATTTCTTAAGTGTCGCTAATATACAACGCAACATCTTGAAATATTATCTGGGATACAACCTTCAGTGAGATAAAAAAAGAAGCCCCCTGACAAGTGGGGGCTTCCCTATGACATTGGCTTCAGGAGGTAGAAATTACTATCAGCCAATAATCCTATTTGAGGAACAACATTTTGATGACATCCACATGACGGCCTGCTTCCAGTCGAGCGAAATAGACACCGGTACTCATCTGTCGGCCATGCCGATCCAACCCATACCAGGTGGTTTCATAATTACCAACGCTTCTGTGATCGTTTACAAGCTCGATCACCTCCCGCCCCAGGAGATCATAGACCACCAGACGAATATTTCCATTCTCAGGTAATGAATACCTGATATGGGTCATGGGATTGAAGGGATTGGGGAAGATACTTAATAGGAAATCAGCGGGGACTGCTAAGGGTTTTTCATCAATTCCGACGAGATCCCCAATATCTCCAGTGGTTACTCCGTCGATTGTGCTGCCAATAAGAACGTTTACCACTCCCAACGCTGCATGAAAGGCATAACTCCAATAATGGCCAAGAGCATATCTCCAAAATTGTTCAGAATAGACCATCCCGTTACACCATACCCCATAATCAATCGACCCATCAGTCCTTATAAGAAGGCCATCCCTTGATCCCGGATTAAACGTCTCTAAGGCACAAAAGTGCACCGGGATGCCGTGTGTAAATCCTTGCCCCTGATGAATCTGGTGAAGATTCCCATCCAGGGTATACACAATCGATGTGTCCACAGCAAGACTATCGCCCGATAGATTGTGATGCAATATCTGGGTTTCAACTCTGTAAAATGAAGTATCTGCATTACTATAAGTATCAACAATTTCATTTCGTAAACCAGTATAGAAAGCGTAGGGGGAATAATTCCAAATATTGCCCTGGGAGAGCGGCTGGAAGCTCAACCAGTTTGAGGTGGTATCACTTGCGATTGCAAAGCTCAGGAATCCCTCCTGGAATGAGCTTGAGTCATTAAATAGCTGGAGGGAAAACCCTGAGATGGAGTCTCCGGGTAGGTCGACATATCTAATCCCAAGGAGCTCCTCTCCGTTAAAACCTATTTGTTCAACCAAGAGACTATCAACCGTGGAAAAGGAAGTTGGTTCAAACTGCAACGTATCAGTAGCTATGGGAGCATTTTCATTCACAGGTATAAAACACGTCAATCTATACTCTACCACCGTAGAGTTGTTATTGGCAAAAGTAAAATCGAGATATTCTATATTTGAATCTGGTCGATCATCATCATAATAACCAATGAAAATTTGATTAAATGAAGTATCAACAGGTATCATATACTCATGCTCTATGCTTGGGATATGAAGCGTGAATTCTTGACTCCAGAGCAAATTCGAAACTAATAAAACCAGAAATAAGGTACGTTTTTGCATGATTTTCCCCATATCTAGAATTTGCATCAATCCTGAAAAACAGTATTATTTCAGATAAAGCATTTTGATGACATCTACATTCCGTCCAGCTTCAAGTCGGGCAAAATAGACACCTGTACTCACCTGGTTACCGTGACGGTCCAGACCATACCAGGTTGTCTCATAGTTACCGACACTCCGATGGTCACTAACCAACTCCACTACTTCCCGACCCAGCAGATCGTAAACCACCAGGCGAATATCTCCACTCTCAGGTAATGAATACCTGATATGGGTCATGGGGTTGAAGGGATTGGGAAAGTTCTGGCTTAGCATAAAACTTTGAGGCATCTCAACATATCTGGTTTCCACATCAACAGGCTCCATAGAAGCATAGCCAATTTGATCGATATTGGAATTTGCTGACCAACCAGTATACCAGATCTCATACCCCCCTTGATTAAGAAGAACTGTGGGATAATAAGATGCTGTCTCATTCCACGACCCGGACTCCCCAAATCCTATCTCTGGTTCGGTTACGGTTGTCCGATTCCAGTCGATGCCATTCATGGATGTGGCCCTGCCGATGGTAAAGGAGTTTGTGTTGTCATGGGCAAAGTACCACATGTAGTAATACTCCCCGTTGAACACCACTGAAGATGCATATAGATCTTGACTATCCCATCCATTCTCGCTGGGGTCGAAAACGGGATTGTTTTCCACATCTTTGGTCCATTCTATTCCATCAGGTGATGTGGCGAATCCGACACGGGCAACAGCAGCACGCGTGCCTATATACCAACCGTGGAACAATGAGTCCTGGTATATGACATCTGAGAAGACAACAAAGTCTGAATCCCATGTTCCGGAGCTGCCTTCCAGAACGGGTCCTGGTGTTAAGGTCCAATTCGTCCCATCTAGAGAAGTCGCATGACCTGCTCTGGCATTTGTTCTGAACCACATATGGAAGAGATCATCCACAATGACCACCCGTGGCATTTCTAGATATTCGTCCTGCCACCCGGCCGGGTCACTTGTCAAAACAGGGTTGCCTGGATCGCGATCCCAGTTTATCCCATCTGAAGAGGTAGCGTGGCAGATTCGTTTTCTTAATCCATCATCTCCAGTGTACCACATGTGATATTGTCCCTCATAGAACAACACCTCCGGAGCATATACAGCCACGCCATCATAGCTACCCTCTACTCCAGGTGAAAACACTGGATTACCTGGCCAATGCCACCAGTTCCAGGCGCTGGTAACTCTATGACCTGAAAGATTGGATTCAAAGGCCCCCATATCAGGTGATGACCCCACAGGATCTGGACGGATATGTCCAGTCACATCCTGGGAAGGTGCGTGGTAGGTGACACCATCAATGACACAAGTGGATGTGCCAGCACCGATACAAGCCGAGCGAGATGTATTTAGAGAATAATCAGTAACCAGATGTGGATCAATAGAAAGGCTTTCCTCGAAATTGACATGGCCCGGGTCTCCTGTATTTCCAACGCCCCACATGATTGACTCGATTCCACCTTCGAGACATGAATTGTAAACATCTATGGTACGGGTACTCATCGTATTCCCATACATAGCCATATTATGTCCCCAATTTTCCCACTCATTGGCATTCATCCGAATATTATCCGCTATGATTGTATTGATGAATTTGGCCCTCGCACCATTGAAGTATACACCACCTCCACCCCAGACGGCTCGGTTATTCGCTATCGTGTTGTTGATAAAGATTGGATCCGAATCCCAGACTATGGAAACACCTCCACCATATCCCAATTGACCCGAATTGCTTATGGCCGTATTCGAGTAAATGAGGTTTCCAATAATCATTGGATTGCAGTCACTAATAATGGATATACCGCCACCAGTATCATCTGCATGATTACTGTGAATTTTGTTGCCCTGAATCAAAGGATGAGATGTCTCATATATCATAATCCCACCACCCTGTGCCCCAATATTATCAATAAAATTTTTGGCTACATTATCACTAATCTCATTGTTAACAATTTCAGGGTGAGCACCATCACTTATAAACATACCCCCCCCAACGGCTTGTACATCCAGATAGTTGCTTAATGCCCGATTATGGTGGATGTAGCTATTTTCTACTCTTATTTTGCTACTATTAAAAATAGTCAGTCCACCCCCAGTCCACCCACCAGAATTTGAAAAACTCTTCGCGTATTGTATTTCGCAGTATTTCAACAGCGAGGAATCATTCACTGTAGCAATATTATTGAAGAGAATCCCATCCCACACACCCAGTGTAGAGTTTAAAACCGAGAAGCCCAGCGTATCGTCTACCATAAACCGAATAACTTCAGCCTCACTTCCCACAGCAAGCAATTGCCCTTGTACTAGCAAGGGGGCATGTGTTAAAAATTCAATGGTTGTTCCCGCTTCAATGGTGAGAGTCTCGCCATCAGGAATGGTGAGTTCACCCTGAACTCGATAAGGTGATTCAGCCTTGGTCCAGGTTCCGGACACATCGCCTGCTGGAACCATAGTGGGGTTATATTTAGCTAAACCAACATGATTGATCATGCTAGCATCCCAACCGCCGTAGATGGCACTAAGCCCCTCATCCGTCTCTATCACATCATATATCCCGACACCGGTGGCACCAAAATTACCAACGGCATCCCTTCTCAGCACAGGATTGTAGAGCTCATCACGTCTCCAGTGAATCCCATCTGATGATTGAGCGATGATTGTTTCAGCTGCATAACCAGCACCATAACCACCTTCCATGGCCCACATCACATATTGACCACCTATTTTGTGAACAGATGGTATTTCTAACCAACGATTGGTTTTAGGTGTCAGGACAGGTTCTCCGCTGGGGAAGGTCCAATTCACACCATCAAGGGAGTAAGCATAGTGAATGGCCTCGAAGGTGGGATCCACCTTTGAAACACCTAACCACATCTTGAAAGTGTCAGCATCCTGGATTACGAAGGGATTTCGAAGCCAGACATAATCACCGTCATCAATGAACTGAGTCGGATTGATGACCGGACCTGAATGTTTGTCCCAATTAACCCCATCTGTGCTGGTAGCATATCCGATGGTCTTGTTGCGACCATGAGTGGGCAGGTATGCCGTCCCTGTGTACCACATTTTGTAGATAGCACCGTCCTTGATGACCATGGGACCACCCACGTGACAGGAGTCCCAACCCGTGGCTGAACGCTCGAGAACGGGGTTCCCGGCATACTCTGTCCAGCCGGATTCAAGATCCATTGTGTGCCACATCCCTATGCTGAAATTGGTTCCATCTGAACCACCGATGTACAATTTGAAGGTATCAGCATCCTGGAGGACATGACCCCAATTCCAATCCCACATATCACCACTTCCGTTCCAGGCTCCGGAATCTCCTATGGTATAGATGAGTGGTTCTTCATTGGGTTTGTGCCAGATCTGACCAAAATCAAGTGCTGTTTGCCCCCAAGCCCAACTGCAAAGCACCATCAGAATTAATACAATTACTCCAAAACGTCGCATAAGTGTCCCCTTCCTGAATATTTTGATACAAGTTTACACTATTCAGGTAATTAGGACTATCACAGATGGAACCAATCCTATCCTATATGGAACATTTTCAACAATATCAGGGGGTTTTTACGTTGAGATGTTTGTGAGCGTGGAGGCTCAGAGAATTTTATTCCGAATTGCTCTTTTTCTGGTCAGATAAAAATGCAGAGGGAGACTTCCCAAATTCCTCATTGAAGGAACGGGAGAAGTGTGAGGGATTTGAGAAGCCTACCTGATAGGCAATTTCTGTGATGGTGGCATGATTATTCTGGAGCAGCATAGCAGCGCGCTTGAGACGTATCTGTCGAACAAACTCCACAGCGGTTCGACCAGTGAGTGCTTTCAATTTTCGGTTTAGCTGTTGACGACTCATGTATATGTTTTGAGCGAAGCTATCGACTTTAAAATCTGGATCACTCAATTGATCACTAATAATCTGCACAGCCCGTTCCAGGAACTGTTTGTCCATGGATGAAATATTCATGTCAGACGGGATGAGACTGAATTCCCTCTGAAAACGCTCCCGTAAGGCCTGTCTTTGATCTATCAAATTTTTGATACGTATCTTTAATTCCAGCGCTTCAAAAGGTTTTGTGAGATACGCATCAGCCCCTGTCTCCAGGCCTTTGACCTTACTATCAAGGTCTGCCTTGGCCGTCAGCATGAGAACTGGAATATGACTGGTACGCTCATCAGTCTTCACCTGGCGGCAAAACTCCAACCCATTCATCTTGGGCATCATCACATCACTGATTACCAGATCAGGAACAAGCTCTCTTACCCTATTAAGTCCATCCTGACCATCTACCGCTTCATAACATTGATATTGTTTGTCCAGATAGCCTCTGATATAGTTGCGGACATCAAGGTTGTCCTCCACAATGAGAAGAATTGGCAATGCTTCGCCCCGATTTTCCTCACTCTGAGGACCACCCCCTTCTTGATCCAGGTCAGGTACTGTCACAGTATCAGAATCCTGGTTTGTGATATAGTCAGCATGCACGATTTTGTGGGCATTGAGGTGTTGCTTACCTCTGGGCAGACGGATGGTAAAAACTGTACCTACATCTGGGTTGCTGTCAACAGAGATGGTTCCACCGTGCAATTCTACCAACTCTTTAGAAAGCGCAAGCCCAATCCCGGTGCCCCCCCATTGCCTGGTTTCTGTATTGTCCACCTGATGAAAACGGTCAAAGACCTTGTCCAAATGATTCTCTGGTATCCCAATACCCGTATCTGAAACACGAATTATGACCTCCCCCTCACTGCTTAAGGGGGAATCTGGACTCTGGCTTAGACTCACTTTGATAGACTTGCCAGCACCTGAGAATTTGAAGGCATTTGAGAGTAAATTATTGAGAATCTTAACCATGGCATCTTTCTCAACATACAGCTGGACATTCTCTTTAGCCGCTTCAAACTTAAGATCTATGGTGTTGCGCTCTGCCAGAGATCCAAACGAATCCACCAAGCCTTTAATGAGGGGGACAATATTCTGTTGGGATGCCTGGAGGATCATCTGCTTGTCTTCTAATTTGGAGATATCAAGAAGCTGGATCACCAACTCCAACAACCTTTTTGCTTGTCTCTGGATGAGGTGAAGGTCATCACGCATGTCATGATCTTTAATCTGATTCATGAGATTGCTCACAGGTCCCAGGATGAGTGTGAGGGGCGTGCGAAACTCATGGGATATGTTGGCCATGAATCGGGATTTATGCTCATCCAATTCATGATAATGTTCTGCTGCGAGATGTTCCAATTCGACTTGATGCCGGAGTTTAATTTTGCTGACCTGAAAACGCCAAAATGCCACCATCATTCCACCCAGAACCAATAAATAGCCCAGGTAGGCCCACTGTGTTTCCCACCAGGGCGGTGAGATGATGATTTTCAGTGAGACCCCCTGTTCATTCCACACACCGTCATTGTTGGATCCCTTGACCCTAAAGGTATAGTTTCCTGGATCCAGGTTTGTGTAGGTTACTTCGCGCTTGGTAGCATCTACATAGTTCCAATCATCCTCAAAGCCTCCGAGATGATATGCGTATTGATTTTTTCTGGGGCTATGAAAATCAAGAGCTGAAAATTCCAGAGTAAATATGTTCTGTCTGTATGTCAGATTCAATTCCTTCATGTAAGAGATATGCTTCGGAATCGAGAATCCCTTTCCGGGTTCAGTTTTCGATCGAACTGGGACGGATTCATGGAATAGTTTAAAGTCTGTGAGGACAATGCTGGGTGCCTGAGTATTCTCCTTTAAACTATCGGGAAAAAAGGAAACCAAACCCTTATCTCCACCTACAAAGATCTCTCCTGTGCCGCTTCTATGGATAGACTCGAATTCATACCCATCGCTGGGGAGACCATCCTCTTTCCAGAATGATTTAAAAGTTTCTGTCTGAGGATTAAATCGCGAAAGACCAAGTTTTGTGGTAATCCAGAGGCTTCCCTGATTGTCTTCCTGAAGATCCAGGATGTGATTATGGGGTAAACCATCCTTCATCGTATAATGGCGAAAGGTTTCAGATTCATAATCATAGATATCCAGGCCTGCCATGGTTCCCACCCAGAGGACCTGATGTCCCTTGAAATCTGATGTGTATAGAGCTTCCACCATATCATTAGAGATAGTTAAAGGGTCATTGGCATTGTGTGTATACCAAGTCTCATCGTTGCTTTTCAGATCGACTCTTAATAGTCCTTTTCTGAACGTCCCAACCCATAGATATGATTGATCCTTGTAGGGTGTTTCGTGGACGGCGTAGGCACGTTGATTCATAATCGAGGTTGTTTCGCCACTCATGGGATCATATTTATCAACGTAATTGGAAGCAGCAATCCAGGTAAAACCAGAGGGCCCAGTATAGCTGGATTGGATGGGACCAGAATGTGTTTTGATGATGCTTATTCGATCTGTCAATAATTCTAGTACGTAGACTTCCTCGAGTGTGCCAATCAAAATCTGCCCGGGCTTGGAGAGGGTCAGCGTTAGCACTGCATTATTCTGAAGTGCATTCGGATTCCCACTTTCTGGTAGGTACCATTTCGATGCTCCCGTGGATCTATCGTAGCGACATAGCCCACCCCCAATCGTGCCCACCCATATTAGCTCCTTGTCACCTGCTTGAGTAGTCAGTACGGAGGTGACCCACTTATTTTCAAGACCGGTTGGACCAATAACTGAATGTTCATAACGAGAAAAGGCTGCCTTTTGGGGATCCCACTTACTGATTCCATTTACATGACCAAACCAGACTATCCCTGATTTGTCATCACAAATTGAAAAGATGATATCTGACCCTATGCTGTGAGGGTTATTGGGATCGTAGAGAAATCTGGTAAAAGTATTGGTTTCGCGGTGAAATATATTCATTCCCCGTCCATAGTTTGAGAACCACAAATTTCCCATTGCATCTTCGAAGAGGTATTCTCCCTCATAGCCGCTCATGGAATTCGGATCTTTTGGATCATGTTGATAGTGTTTGAATGTGATCTCGCTCAGGTCATCTCTGGACGAGGTTATTCTGTCAACTGATTTAGAGGTGCCAACATAAAGTGTACCGAATCGATCTTCCGTCATATCATAGACACCCCTGCCACCCAGGCTTTTGGGATCAGATCGATCTTGTACCGACCAAGTAAAATCATCTGTTTCAGGATTATAATGACCGAGTCCGTTTCGAGACGTACCAACCCATAGCACACCCTTACTATCGTAAAAGAGATCTGTTACAAGGTGGCCAAGTCTATATCTTTTAAACTTACCCGTCCTAATATCCAGCCTGTCAAGGCCGAGCCCCTGGACTCCCACCCAGATCTCAGGGATTCCACCAATGTTGGTTTCCTCGATAATCCAGACACTATTATTACTGATTGAGGTAGAATCATCGGGGTCATAACGAAAATTGGTAAAGCGTTCGGTTCTCAAGTCAAGGCAAGCCAATCCTCCTTCAACAGTACAGACCCAAAGTTTATGCTCGCCATAGGCATGAGATTCAAGGGCCTGACGAAGAATATTACCCCCAAGACTGGTTGGATCGTCCGGGTCATGCCTGAAAACCTCAAAATTGTAGCCATTGTATTTATTCAAGCCGTCCTCTGTTGCAATCCACAGATACCCCTTGCAGTCTGCGACTACCTCAAATACATACCTCTGTGAGAGGCCATCCTCTACAGACAGGTGCTCAAATCGAATGTCACTTTGTTGTGCGGATAAATGGATCAGCTGACCCAGCAAAAGAATGATTATCCTTTGTGCAGTATGACGCCAAAGATTCAGATCCACCCCCCTTAACCGGTTTAACTGGAAGTGCTTACAAAATAGTTTCAAAACCTTGTTAATGTAAAGAGTTAATCATCACATCAATTCACTTTGAAGCACACGAATAAGAAAAGGCTCCCAGATGGAAGCCTTTCATGAAACATCAATACTCCCAGTAATTCTTTTCGTTATTTCTTCACTTCCCAGTGATTTGATCAACATACTCTCCATAACCCTCCAGTTCCATTTTAGCGAGAGGGATGAATTTAAGAGCAGCTGAATTAATGCAATAACGCATGCCATCAGGACCTGGTCCATCATCAAACAGGTGACCCAGATGTGAGTCCGCACTTTTGCTCTTCACTTCTGTCCTCACCATGGAAAAACTCATATCAGCTACTTCAATTATATTTTTGTCTTCAATCGGTCTGGTAAAACTGGGCCATCCTGTACCTGAATTGAATTTATCCCTGGAGCTGAACAACGGCTCTCCGCTCACGACATCCACATAGATACCTGCTTCCTTATTATTCCAGTAAGCATTGGAAAAGGCAGGTTCAGTCCCACATTCCTGTGTGACTTTGTACTCCATCCTGCTCAGGGATGTCTTAAGCTCTGATTGTGAAGGCTTGCTGAAATAGCCTGTATCCTTGAAGGTTTCCTTGTCATTTTTCCAGGTTTTCTTGAGATATCCATCTCTGCCAGAGCCCACCTTATACCTATTATAATATTTGGTGTTCTTGCGGTAGTAATCCTGATGATAGTCTTCTGCAGGCCAGAATTGTTGAAATTTGATAATATCTGTAGCAACCCGATCTTTAAATTTACCTGAGGCATCCAGTTTGGATTTTGATTCCCTGGCCAATTTCGACTGGTCACTTGTGTGGAAAAAAATGGCAGTCATGTATTGTGAACCTCTATCAGCAAATTGCCCGCCCCCATCTGTTGGATCAATATTTTGCCAGAAAACCTTTAACAGGGTCTCATAACTGACTTTTTGTGGGTCATAGCTCACCTGAACCACTTCAAGATGACCGGTTAAGCCGCTGGTCACCTGTTTGTAGGTAGGGTTGGTTACACTACCACCAGAATAACCTGATATCACTTCTACAACCCCATCCAGAGCTTCAAAAGGGGCTTCCATGCACCAGAAACATCCTCCGGCAAAGGTTGCCGTTTTGTAGTAGGTCGAAGCAAGCGGTGAATCTCTTGACACAATCTGGCCAGTAATCGATCCCAGAAGGATCAAACTTAAAACAATGGACAGGGTTACTTTATTTTTGGTTTGCATATGAATTTCCTTTCTAATCCCCGGGGTTGGAGGCAGAGAGAACATCTCTCTGCCTGAACTTAATCCCCTGAGATCTATATCTCTGTAATAGTTACTCTGATGATGTCACTGAGCGAGGGATAGTTGTACATATCGTCAACTATACTCACCAGTCCCATTTCATCCATACCAGCACCAGCACCCGCTTGTCGTGGCGCCTGATTCAGCCCAATCCCTGGCGTTTCGTTGACCTCGGTACCTGCATCCCAAATACTGAGATAGCTGGTGACATCACCAGTCATGGCTGTCCCATCATTAAACAGGGCAATGCCCATTCCTGAGGGTGCCACGAATAGATCATTTGACTGAACCAACATGGTGGCCAGTGAAAGATAATCACCTTCCATGGCAGTGATGACGAATTCGTAACTGGCACCTGGAGCCAATGCACCAGGACCTGCTGCACCAACTGGGATATTGAAGGCGCCAGATGCAGTATACATGCTTGATGCGGTCAGAGCAGCTGCCAGGCTACTTGGGTCACCATCTTCAGCCAGATCTTCAAGACCTTCCCCGCGATCTGCCACATCTGCAGTAAAGAGAGGATTTGCTGATTCATGGACCACATACACACCTGGGGCATACAGCTGAGTTACACCTGTATCCATGGCAATCATTGAAGAGAGGTCCGTTGGATCACCGTCTTCAGCAATTGCTGCCAATCCGTATCCATAATCAGCCATTCCAGCAGTAAAGAGCACATCTGCACCGGAATGAACGACATATACACCGGGAGCCAGTGGTACAGCTGTGCTACCGCCGTCAGAGGTCATGAGTGTGCTGGAGCTGGAGACATTTTCAATGCGCAGTGTAAATGCTGTCGCTCCGTTTGAACTCAAGCTTACCTGGACCACATCTGCTACAGCTGGCAAGTTTGAAAAATCATCTGATGCCAGACGAACTGTGTTGTCAGTATCTGCTGCACCAGTATTGGCACCAGCCTGACGAGGTGCCTGATCTGCACCCAGACCTGGTTCCTGATTCAGCTCGCTACCAGCATCCCAGAGCATGATTTGACTGGTGATATCACCTACCATCTGGTCACCCATGCTATCATAAAGATCGATTCCCCCACCATCGGGAGCATAAAAAAGATCATTGGATTGGACGAACATGGTGGCAAATGACAATTTGCTGCCAGGTGCAGCGCTAAAACTTACTTCATAAGCTTCACCAGGAAAAATAGGCGCTGGACCTGATGCACCCACAGGGGTGTTGAAAGCCCCGCTTGATGAATAGCTTTTAGCTTCAGCAATATTCTCGATAGTAACTTTGAAGTCCCCCTCAATTTGCGGTTCATTCGTTGTCGTATCGCATGCAACAATCAGTAGTAGTGTCATTCCTATCAGGGTCATTTTTTGAATCATGGTATCCTCCTTGTTTAGTTACCTTTAGTTTTCTTGACCTGGGCCAAGATACCAGGTGGGTATCACGGAAGTATCACGCGGGCATCAAATGAGTGTAAAGTCTACAGATAGATAAGGATTTAGTTTGAGGATATGTAGGCGCGGAGCATGATCCGCTGGTACTTCTGATTTTTTATTGAATTCGTTGCAGGAAAAGAAGAACCGGAGAATTGCTAAGCAATAGGTAGACTGAAATAAAAGCAGGTACCCCGTCCTAATTCGCTCTCCACCTCAAGTACTTGATCATGGGCTTCGATCATTTTGGATGCGATGGTTAAACCCAGACCCGTACTTGTGGATCCCTTGATGGATTTTTTGCCACCAGTGTAGAAGCGATCAAAAATGCGAGGCAAATCATCAGGGGAGATCCCCTGACCAGTGTCCTCGATGCTGATCATTACAGATTTATCCTGCTGCTTTATATCCAGACTGATACGCCCCCCTGATTCCGTAAATTCAGAAGCATTACGAATCAGGTTGGAGATGACCCGTTCCACCATGGCTATATCCCCAATCACTGGAGGTAAGCTGTGGGGGATGTTGTCAACCAGTTCCAAACCATGGTCTTCTATCTGAGTTTTAAATTTCAGGCATACATCCTGGGCAAGTTCATTGATTGAGAAGGGTTCCTGCACTGGAAGAATCTGTTTGGCTTCCAGCTTGGACAATTCGAATAACTCATTGACCTGATTGCTCAAACTCTGGGTGTTTTTAAGAATAACTCCCAGATATTTTAGTTTTTTCTCATCATCCATATCCGTTTTCATGAGAATGGTTTCCACATACCCCTGAATGGAGGCCAGAGGGGTTCGCAGGTCGTGGGAAACGTTGGCAATCAATTCCCTGCGCAGATTGTCATTCAGTCGGAGCTTCTCTATGGTGGCTTCAATGGTATCAGCCATGCTGTTAAATGAATGACCGAGTTGCCCGAATTCGTCTTTGGTTGAAACATCAATACGATGCTCAAGATTCCCTTGCTCAAATTCTGAAACGATCTCTGAGATCACCCGGAGGCGTTTGGTCAGAAGGGCAAACAGTATCAAACCAATGATGCCAGCGAACACAACGGTAATGAGCAGACCGTTGATCATGGTGCGGACAATATAGCTCTCCTGGAAAAAGGCGAAGGTTGAGTCATACTGCTGCCCCCCGATAATGATATAGAGGAATCCTTTTGACCCATCCCCCATGAGGAGCTCAGCTGCTGAAAAGGGTTTACGTTTGCCTGGCTGTCTGGGGTCGCTTCCCAAAATGGGAGCGTGATCTGCCTGTAATAAGAATTGATAGACTGGATCCAGATCAACTGAATCAGCCACCATGGTTTTTCCAGGCTCGGCAAAAAAGGCCAGGACATTGCCCCACTCATTTAATACATAAATCTCAATCTTGGGGTTCATCACCATCATATAGTGAATGCGTTCTCCAATTTTGCCAAAATCCAGTTCTTCATCCAGAATGGGTATGAGTTCAAAGGCCATATCCTTTGCAAGATTCAGATTGAGGCGCTGATCAACTTCCTGATTGAAACTAATAAATGAGCGTGTCGTTATCACAACCTGACTGATACCCATAAATATGAGGACCAGAAGAAATACTGAGGTCAGCTTGCCATAAAATGACTGAAAAAAACGTCTCATGTGGCTAACTCTTCCAGATCCACAAAGCGATACCCCACGCTCCACACCGTTTGGATATAGCGAGGATTGGCTGGATCCTGCTCAATTTTAGCTCGTAAACGATTGATGTGTGAATTCACAGTATGCTCATATCCACTAAATTGATAACCCCAGATTAAGGTCAGCAATTGTTGTCTTGAATAAGCCTTTCCAGGATGACTGGCAAACAGATAGAGCAGGTCAAATTCCTTGGCCGTAAGCTCAATCGATTGGCCATTAACAGTGACACGTCTCTTCTCACTATCAATATCCAATGCTTCAATTTTAATAGCCGTGGCAGCGGCCTTTGGTGTGGAGCTCTCCGCATCAACTTCCATGCGTCGGAAGAGCGCTTTGACTCTGGCAATAAATTCGCGAATGCTAAAGGGTTTGGTGATGTATTCATCAGCGCCCAGCTCAAGCCCCAGGACCTTGTCCAGTTCCTCTGAGCGAGAAGTGAGCATCATGATGGGTGTCAGCCTGTCCTCCATGCGGATACGCTTGCAGATCTCCATGCCATCCATACCAGGAAGCATGATATCAAGAATAATGAGATCAAAACTTTCGTTTTGTGCCAGTCCAAGCCCTAACTCGCCATGGTCTTCAGAAACCACCTCAAATCCCATATCTTCTAGATGAATGGTTAAGAGATCAACGATTGATTCGTCATCCTCCACAACCAGAACACGCTTCTTATTTTCTTTAGAAATCACCACTTACCTTTGATACTTAATTAATGACAATTTTAAAGTGACTGGAAATTGGTTGAAAAGCAAATTGTAATTTCATATCTGAATTCAATGGATTTGCCCGCTAATCCCCATCCTTTAATGAATTCCTTTTCTCGATGAGCATACAGCGTTCCACAAGATTAATAAATTCTGCCCGATAACCGTATTCATCATCACCTTTAGCCCCCTTTGCAAGTTTCTTAACCGTTTTTAAATCTGCCTCACCTTTAAATTCTGAATCTCTGAGTATCTGTGCGAATTGGGCCACAGCGGCTGAGAATCTGAAGTTATTAGATGCCTTTGCCAGTTGAATAGGCTTCCCAGTGAGGACTTTTGATATTTCCTGACTCTGGTCGCCATCAGGATCCTTATAGCGAATTCTAACCGTGAGAACGTCGGAGGATTTGAAGGCAGAATTTTTTATCTTTGTTTCTTGATACTTCAATTCCTGCACCTGGGTTTTATCATTTGGTCGAAGGGGTACAATTTCATATAAAGCAGTCACGGTATGACCAGCACCAACTTCTCCTGCATCCTTTTTGTCATCCTCATAATCCTCATTTGCGAGACGACGATTTTCATATCCCAGCAAACGATATGAATGGACTTTTGCGGGATTGAATTCAACCTGGATTTTTACATCCTTGGCAATTGTATAAAGGGTCCCTGTCAACTCGTCGACCAGCACTTTTTTGGCTTCCATAATGTTGTCAATATAGGCGTGTGTACCATTACCTCTATCGGCAAGTTCCTGGAGTCGATTGTCCTTGTAATTGCCCTGACCGAAGCCCAGTACCGTAAGAAAAATCCCATTATCACGCTGATCTTCAATATATCTGACCAATTCAGAAGAAGAGGAAATGCCTACGTTAAAGTCACCGTCTGTGGCAAGGATTACTCGATTGTTACCCCCTTTGATAAAATTTTCCTTGGCAATTTTATAAGCCATTTGAATGCCTGCCCCTCCAGCGGTACTGCCACCTGCTTCAAGCTTATCGATAGCCCTCAGGATCTTTTTTTTCTCAGATCCTGGTGTTGAAGATAAAACCTCACCGGCTGCCCCGGCATAGACCACGATACTCACTCTGTCATTCTGGGTGAGTTGCTTGACAAGGAGCTTAAAAGCTTGTTTGAGCAAGGGTAGTTTATCAGGTTTCTTCATTGATCCTGAAACATCCAATAGGAATACCAGGTTGCTGGATATTTCCTCATCTCTTTGTAAAGATTTACCTCTAAGACCAATATGAATGAGTTGATTTTCATCATTCCAGGGGCAATCTGAATACTCCAGATTTATGGAAAGAGGATCGTTTGACCGAGGCACTTCGTAGTCGTAGCTGAAATAGTTGACTAATTCCTCAGTGCGAACCGCATCAGCATAGGGGTATTTCCCCTGCATGATGAACCGCCGTACATTGGCATATGAAGCAGCATCCACATCAGCTGCAAAAGTTGAAAGGGGGTTTGCAGTAACTTCCAGGAAACCAGTCTCGTCTATCTTACTATACTCTTCAGTATTTGAGACCGGGAACTGCATCCTGTTGGCGGGGTAGGACATTGCTAAAAATGAGGCAGCTTCCGACTGTACGCGACTGATCTTCATTTCCTGCATTATTAGTGGCCGCTCAGCGCTAATCGTGATGGCTTGGGACTCGACCATTTCGATTTCCATTTCGATATCCACAGTCAGAATAGAATCAGCTTTCACCTCAATATTTTTTACGATTGTGCTGTAGCCAATAAATTGAGCTACCAATTCGTACTTACCGGCGCTCACATCCTTAATAAAATATTTTCCCTTCAGATCAGTAGCAGCGCCTTGTTTACTCTCCTTTAAGAAAATATTTGCACCGATCAGTGGACTTCCATCTCTAGCAGCCACAATTGTACCCTTGATTATACCCGTATCACCAGCAAATAGACTCAGACTGAGCAGAACACAGATAATAGCAATGATTGACTTTTTCATTTCCCCTCCGAAGATATTGTTTATAAATATAGTGAAAACTTGAGGGACTCCTATCACAGATTCTGAGGCCTTACACCCCTTTAAATCCCTTTAAATTAATACTTTTAATATTGTATTGAGTTTTTGAAATTGTGGTAATTACTGTCCCTCAGAAATAGTCATTTATTTCATTTTAAATGGAGTCCTACCAAAAGCGAGATGCATAATTGTGTCTAAAACATTGAAATTTTACTAATTTATATTAAGTTATTGCTCCTAATCTTAGTTGCGATAGTCAAATATTGAATCTCTTGTTGATGCTGATATAGTTATTTCAAAGACTGAAATATGTGGTGTCCATAGATAGGGGACACCAGCGGGGTGTGGTCTTTTACAGATCTATGAATCAGATCTGGTGATATAAAAAGAGTAATGGAACAATGAATGCATGCAGTTGTGTGTGCTTCTGTCATTACTCAACCCACACACCCAAAATTTTCGATTACTATCTTATAAGGAGCTACTTATGCAGCAATATCTGGGTATATGTGCGGGGGCTTCAACCATCACTTCTGTAAATCTCCACAGAAATGGTCAGGGAACCACCATAGGCAATGTCTTTAATAAACCCCATGAAGGCAATCCCAGAGAAGTCATAACCAATCTCCTGAACAATATAGATATCGACAAATTTGATGGCGTCGTGGTCACTGGTCGTCGATTTAAAGAACTCATCGACCTGGAGACCATCTCTGAACCACAGGCTGCTGAACTCGCATTAAAATTCATCAATAAAGACAAAAAAGCCTATAACGCCATTATCAGCGCCGGTGGAGAAACCTTCATGGTTTACCAGCTGGACAGGGCTGGAAAAATTTCCAAAGTGTTTACTGGGAATAAGTGCGCATCAGGTACTGGAGAATTTTTTCTTCAGCAAACCCGCCGTATGGGCGTGAACATGGAAGAGGCCATTGAATTTGGTCAGGGTGAAATCCCCCATGTTGTCTCAGGACGATGTTCCGTTTTTTGCAAGAGTGATTGTACCCACGCCACCAACATTGGGGTTCCCAAGGGACAGGTGGTTGCCGGTCTGAGCCAGATGATGGCCAGTAAAATTCTGGAACTCCTGAAAAATACTCCCAAAGAAGACATCATCATCGTAGGCGGCACCACCCAGATTGATGTCATGATGGACTATCTCAAAGCAAGCATTAAGAATCTGATCATTCCGGAGGAAGCAACCTATTTCGAAGCTTTAGGCGCTGCCGTATATGCCTCTGATTTAAAGAACGGTCATAAAGTTGATCTAGATAATCTTTTTTCGAAAAAATCTTCCCAATTCGATTTCCATAAAGCCCTCTCGCAATTTGAGGACCAGGTGAATTTTGTAGAACTTGATCGTGGTGTTGCCAAAGAGGGAGATCGGTGCATTCTTGGCCTGGATGTGGGATCAACCACCACCAAAATAGTTGCTCTGCGGGAATCCGATTTGAAAATCGT
>JADHUM010000008.1 GCA_016784545.1 Candidatus Neomarinimicrobiota bacterium | reverse complement strand
CAAAGGGAAGGCTCTCGTCATCCTCACCATTGATTGAATAATGGAAGAATGTTAAACCCATAGGGAGATCTTCTGTCAAATCATAGATTCCATCAGAGTTACCATCAGCCATCAGTTTTGGACCAAGCAGACTTTCCATTACTACATTCTGGCTGGCTGGATCAAAAGCTGAAGCATCAATTTGTGCATTCATATTGACCTGGAATGTTACAGGAGCGCCTTCGAAGTCTGGATCGAAATCATTCCACCACACGTCAACGGTCTGAGCGCCGCCTACAACCAG
Organism: Candidatus Neomarinimicrobiota bacterium; assembly: GCA_016784545.1. Lineage (NCBI taxonomy): Bacteria > Pseudomonadati > Fidelibacterota > Fidelibacterota bacterium. The sequence continues at coordinate 77,176 of JADHUM010000008.1, read as the reverse complement.
ATAGGTGCGATTTGGACCGCCTCCAGGAAATTCTGAGGTGTCCCAATTACGATCAATGCGAAACTTAAATTCGAGTGCCTGGCCTACTTCAAAACTATCAGCCACAACAAGTGTGAAGATGCCGTCCATATCTTCATCGGTCAGTAACCAGAAATCATCAGCTGATCCCCAACCATTGAAATTACCGGCAACATCCAGAACCTGTGACGTTGTATCAAACCCACCTGTGGCGATTTGATCAGTCATATTCACATTAAAGGTAACAGCCAGGTTGTAATCATAGTCATTCCAGAATGCAGTGTAGTCCTGCAATCCATCAGCAATGGTATGCATTCTGTTTGAGATGGATTCGGCGTTGTCCCAGTTCTGGTTCACGCGGAACTTAAATTCAATGCCGTCGCCAGAAGTAAAAAGATCGGCCTGGTCAGCATAGAGTTCCCAGATGAGATTATTGCCTGGTGTGGGTGCCAGATCAAAGCCAGCTCCATCCCAGCCGTTGAATGAGCCAGCTACATTGACGCCATCTGATGTTGGGTCAAAGGTGCCCTGATTAAACTTGTCCGTAAGATCCACAGTAAAGTGGACAACAGGATACATGGTGAAATTGTCGAGATATCCGAAATACCCAGTGTCTGTATCACCAACAACCAGCATCCGGTTATCACCACCATCATGTTGGCCAGCATCCCAGGAACTATTGATCCGGAATTTGAAGCCATATGTACCTGCATCAATGGCGAATGTACCTACCCAGAGATCCGAATTCTCGGTGCTCTCGGTCAGTTGCCATTCACCGGCGGCTGGACCCCAACCGTTCATATCACCGGCGATGTCGACATAGTCACTGGTTCCATCAAAATTGTTATTCGCAATCTGATGGGCCATGTTGACTGTAAATGTCACGTTTGCTGCCATTCCGACGCTGATGAGTAATAGCATCGTCATAGCCATGGTTAATGTTTTACGCATTTTACCTCCTTATTATGTTTACTAACTAATATCTCATTGAAAGTGAGAAATGTTCGTTTAATCCAAAATATTTGTGGGCCTGTACCGCATAGTCAGCACGCAAAATAACACCACCCATTATGCGATATGACAATCCACCACCCAATGATAATTGTGGTTCATTTTCTGGCAAAAATATGTGATTCATTCCAGCACTCACATGCAGCAAATTATTTGCTATCGCCGCATCAATCCCCACATTCATCCATTCTTCATTGTCACTTGGGAAGACACCATTTGCCTCCAGGGAGATCCCCAGCAGAGGGGTGTTCATGACTTGCCAGTTTGAACCAATCACCATCCGAAGTGGAATATCGAATCGATCGGTTGCATAATAGGCGTTGATGATATCATTGTTCCCACTATTCAGTGGATCTGGATCATTTGTGGTCAACAGATCATCACCAGTGATTTGCATCTTGGTTCCAAAATTGCTGATTGAGAAGCCCAAAACCAAACCCTTCCATGGCGTTACATAGCGTCCGCCAATATCAAGGGCAACACCCTGGGCATGTGAATTCATAATGGTTTCACGTAGCACTTTGGCATTGGCTCCGATCATAAAATGATCTGTCAGACTCCTGGCAAATGCCACTCCCAATTGGAGAGCGCCCACATCAAAAAAGTCCCCGGTACCATCTTGATCTATTTCGGTGGTAATTTCCATTTGCCCGGAATTCATACTCACCAGGTTGACTCCGAAAACACCCCAGCTAGAAAGTGGAATAGCGATAGCGGCATGATTTATTGAAATGCCCTCGTACCAATCGACATAACTAAAATGAGTTGCGGGTTGGCTGATCAGTGCCAGAGTGGATGGATTGTAATACATGGTGGCGGGGTCATTGAAACCGGTAACCACTGCCTCACCTCTGGCTGTACCAATGGCATCAACGGGTATTTTTAGAAAATTTGCTGCCGAGGTGCCTACCTTTGAGATAGTTTGTCCCGAAAGTGAACTGAAGGCGAAGCAGAGTGTAAGCAGGGATATCAATATGGCTTTGGCTTTGGTTTTCATTTTCAATTCCTCTACTTGATCACTGCAAATTTTCCGGTCTGTGTGGCACCGGTATCTAAATCTTCAACATAAAACAAGTATAGACCATATGAGATGGATAGGTTGTCCCTCGACAGCAGATCCCAGGAGGTACTACCCTGGTCCAGATTATTGTGGACCTCAAATTGATCAACCAATTCGCCATTAATAGTGAAAATACTTATCTGGCAGTCTTTGGGGATGTGATTGAATCGAATAGCTCGCGGTCCTCGACCTGAGCTAAATGGGTTGGGGGGTTCCCATCCTGCTGCAGCAACATAAGGATTTGGAACCACCGTGACTTGCTTAATATCCTCTTTGACCTTCTCCCCATCAATGTATGAGCTAAATGTCTTAAATTCGTACACATCGTCACCCAGGAATGGTTTCTTAATAATGATGGATAGTTCATCCCCATCAATGGGATTCCTCAGTAGAGAATCTGACACGAGATGCTTGAGGGTCAATTGCCAGCCCGGTATATACCCAGTTACATTTCCAAGGGTATCCAGAATTTCATCGAGGAGGATGACCACATCAGATTCATCTGTATTACTATTCAGCAATCCATCGGGAGGATCATCTTCAGCCAGGGTATCGGCATTAATCAGATTCATAAATGCAAAAGATTGGGGACGATTTTCAGTAAGGTTTTCAATAGAAAAGTTAACCGGGATGGCCGGTAGCGTTACGAATCCATCATATATCCCGAACTGTACAGATGTGTCTACCCCGACCTCACCAAAAGTAAGCTTGTAATCATTGGGTTTTTTAATACCCCGCGAACCAAGCAATACCAGGTTGAAGGTTGTTAGTGCTGGCTTAAATACCATGGTATCTGTCCAGACCGAAAGCTGCTGATTCATCTCGATAAAGGGTTCAATATGAAATTCCAGACGCATTCCATCAATGACGGGGTTTTCATCGTCATCCCCAATTCGCTCAGAACGCAGAATGAGCGTGTCTGGATTGCTAAAGTCGGTGATGTTTTCCCAGGTGAAGTTTTTGGTCATGAGCGTATCATCCTGGTTGGAAGCAGAAGCGGGGTGTAGGGAATCCTGAAAGGTTACACGATAGGAATTGTCATCTGGGACCTTCAAGGGGTCAAGAATATTGATGGTAATACCACTGGAGCTGGAACCTTCAATATGAACCAAATCGATCTCAGCTGGTTCATAGCCGTTTGGTTTTGGAGCAGGTGTTGCCAGAATGGTATTCACGCCTGTAATGATGCTTCCATCAAAATCAACCTGGATATAGATGGGACATTCGCTGGGCGCAACACCCAGGGCTACGTCTCCAGCGTCATATGAAGTTACAGCATAATAGTAGGTTCGACCATTCTGCACATCCTCGTCCAGAAATTTATGAACCAGACCCGTATCGTCTCCCAGATCAAATTTGATACCATTTATATCCAGTTCCTGTAACCCCTTTATCCCATCAATCTTATCAAATTGAGCGATGGGCTTATAAAAGGTTGGAACACCATCGGAGTCCGTTATGATGAAGACATCTTCAAAGGCGGGATCAGTTGATCGATAAATTCGATAGCCCTGAAAATCATAGCCCTCTGAACCCAGATCAGACATATAGCGATCAAAAGATCCCTCTGAGGTCTCATCCCAATAAAGCATGACTCTGCCATCTCCCACCGACGCAGAGAGCGTTGGAGGTCGCGGTGCAGTTGCGAATTTATAATCAAGATCATATGTTTTTTGAGCGACTTCCTTGTTACGCAGGGCATCATCCTGATCCACACCCATATTGACAGCCATACTTATTGCTTCAGTTTGACCCTTTGCCAGTGGGAAATAGCCACTGGTGACGTGTAAGTTGTAATCCCCTTCAAGCTCAATGGTGGGATCGAAGAATACACCTGGTGTCATAAAGCGACGCCACATATCTGAATCAGCCAAATTTTGAATTGCTTCACTACTTGCCATATAGGCGGCTGCCGTTAATCCAATCTGATCTGATTCTGACACATCGGTAATGTCGATATTGGGTTCTCCAGGAAGACCAGTACCATGACCACTACTTGGAAGACCATCACCTTCACCACTATCAAAGGAATCATCTAAACCATCAATACCGACGTCATCTGTAAAGGCACGCCAATCCCTATCGTTATCAACTCCATCAGCGCGGGTCTCATCAATCATGGGAGCTATGGTGGACTGGGAGGTAACGACATCTGCACCTGGTATAATGAGACCACGACGAATGGTTTCACCTGCTGCAAAGAATAAGTAATTAATGTGTCGAACTGGGATTATTCCTTCAATTGTTAGACGATCCAGATGCAGACCCTGTGTTTCATCGATGAGACCATCCAAATCATCATCCTGCAAATTATCCGGGTTTTCGGAGAGGGTATCCCCCATGGAGAGGTTATATGTGATACCACCACTGATTACTGAGGTATCCTGTCCAGAAAACAGAAAAACATGTCGGGAGTAAGCGGAATCTATGGTGACCAACTTCAGACCTGTGGTCAGGACTGTGGGGAAAAAATCGGTTTGGTTGAAAAGCGGGAGCAGCGTATCCAGATTAGCAAACTCAGCCAGCAATTCTGGATGATCATCTGCATCGCCATCATTATCAATCCCATCAATTCCATTTCCAGGGGTTTCCAGAAAAGCAGTGGCTACCACTCCAACCGGTGTGGAGCCAAAATTTTGATTTCCAACACCATCGCCATCCATACTCCAGGCCACATTATTGAGGAGATCGAAGGAAGGATGATCATCATCGCTATCACCGTCCCCACCAACGAGATCAGCCAACCAAAGTGAAAAGGCAGTTTTGTCAAGATCCCTGGTTCCATCATTGGTGATGGTATGAAGATGAAAGAGTACATCATTGATCAATATCTGGCTCCAGGCCAGAACCCGAACTTTTGTGAGGAGACCAAGACCACGTCTGGAAAAGTCGGTGGTATCCGGGAAATAGCTGTGCCGATTATACAAGTTGTCCGCACATTCGTAATAAATTTCCTGATCAGCATTGAATTGATCACGTCCAAAGTAACCATTCCAACTCCCCGGCCATCCTGGTGCCAGGGCATCATCTAAACGATCTGGCCAATAACTTGGCCAGGAGCTTGGTTCAGTACTTTTTGCAATGAGAGTTGACGTTTCATTCAAGTATTCTGGTACTGGTTCAAGATTCCAGCTATCGCCAGTCTGCGGGTCCGTTCGATAGTTTGGTGTCATCATCACCTTGATGGGAAAACCGCCTTCATTTAGGACTTCTGCACCATAAAATACACCAGTAAGAGCGATGTAATGCTGTTTGGTGTTTTTGGGCCATTCGTAAGGGATATGGGTTGGCTGACTTCCACCAGTTCGACCTGAAAAACCATAATTAAAAACGGAGGCTCGTATCTGATTCCCATCAATCTCTGTTTTCCGGCGAAATTTGGGATCTCCACGGTGGTCTGATGGAATATGATTGATATCCTGGGCCAGGACATATGCACTCATCATCATGATTGTTAACATCAGAGTAGAATGCTTTATGCTGCTCATTGTATTATATTTCATTTTCAACTTTGCTTCCTCTTCTACCCTAGAACGAATAATTGATACCGAGTAAAATCTCTCGGGGAGCCGTATACCAGGTTGGATACTGTATATATTCCCTAACCGTATTCAACCCGTAGGCATTATCTATAATAGACTGCAACCGTCCTGAGTAATCAGGTCGACCTGTATCGGTGTGCACCGAAGTAGCGTTGCGCGTATCCAGGAGATTGTTGACGTTGAGCGTCAATCCAATTGCATGTCTGCCGATTTTCACCTGCCTGCTTGCCTTTAAATCAAACTCATAGGTATAAGGTTTTCTGCGGCTGTTCGAGGCCAGACCTGTATTGGCAGTTAGACCAGTTCTCGATGAAACTCCATAGGAAGGCGTGTAGGGATAACCAGATCCGAACCGTCCCAGCAGTGTCAATCTGGTCCCTGCAATATCCGTGGTAAATGCTCCATTCAACGTATGACGTTGATCCCAATCCAGGGGTGTCATTTCACGTGTAGGTTCTGAATTATTCTGGGCTGCTAAAAATTCTGCATCGGGATTAGAATTTGACCCTTCTGCTGTTTGAAAGGTATATTCCAAATTAAGATTGCCAGTTGATCCAATGCCCTGCTCAATTGAAAGGGTCACTCCGCGACTATTGGCGTAATCCTTATTTTCAAAATGAACATAGCTTACACCGGGCAGGTAGGTGGCCTGGACAATTCCTGTGCTTACCCAATCCCGAATATCTTGATAAAAAACAACTAAATCTACATTTAGGTCGTCATTTAGTTGCTGTTGTAATCCCAATTCGTACTTGACCGTTTGCTTTGGATTCAAATCGGGATTGCCAAATGGGCCATAAATTCCATCCGAAGTCGTGATTTTATATCCACGATCTTGGTACAAATATTCAAATGATGGAATCTGGAAAAAATGACCATAGGAGAAATGAATGACCCCCTTATCAGTGATGGGAAAAGCCAAACCTAACCGTGGAGATATGGAACTTTTTGCATCCACCTCTTTGAACCAGATGGCCTGCCGTTCCTCCATACTCATATCCGCATGTTCGGGACTCAATGGGTTAAAGATGGATGGATCGGAAGGGTCGGTAGGCAAGACACCGTGTGAATGGAACCAGTCCCAACGCACGCCAATATTAATCACAAAGTCATCGTATTCTAACTTGTCCTGTAAATAGAGTGAAAATTCCTCAGGTTCCTCGTGGTAATAACTATGAGAAGGTGTTTGTCTGGAGAGGGTGTCAGGCTCAAAGGGAACCAATTGGATATTATTGCTATCAACCTTGGCTACAATTGAATAATCCTCCCGATCCAGTTCATGGTTACGATACTCAAGACCCATCTGCAGTAAATGCTTAGAATTGATCTGACTGCTAAAATCAAATTTTACCAGGTTTGTGGTCGTATTCCTCTCGAAGTGCGATCCATTGACGCCAGCCAGGGCAAAAGTATATGAAGGTAAATTCAGATATTCTGGGTTCGTATAGCGAGCATCCAGCGGATCTTCGAAAGCGTAGTGCCTGTAGTGACTGGTAGAATTTCCCGCTCGAATTGAGTAATAGGTATTGGGTGACAGGGTGTGATTCAATGTTAGTGAAACACTTCGTCCCTGATCAAATCGATGGAGATTGCCATCTGGATTCCACCTGTACAAATGATCATAGTCCTGATACTCTCTATTTGAGAGTAAATAGTTCATATGCAGGTTGACATTGGGCGTCAACATGTAGGAAAGTTTTCCATTTATTGAATACTTCTCTTGCTTATTCATGGTGACAATAGAGCTGTCACCAAAATTGATAAATAAGTATTCTGTTCCACTCACGGAGTCCATGACACTGATGGGCTTGGGATTTACAATTCGCTCTCCCCTGAGATGACCGTTGCTGGTGTAACGTCGGCCTGAGAAATAGAACCGTAGGTTTTTAAGTCCCAGTGGTCCACCAAGCGAGAAGGATAAATTCTGTGTATCCTGAGGATCATACGTGTCCATATCTAAATAATTATCATCTGTTGTAGACCACCATCCACCGGTCGAATAGTCGAGTTTTGCACCCAATTTTTCTCCACCAGTTCGAGTAACAATATTTATAATACCACTCATGGCTTGACCATATTCAGCATTGAAGGTTCCAGAAACCAGCTGCAATTCCTGGATGGCGTTTTTGTCGACCTCCACAATAGAGCTGCCATCGTAACCGTCAGAAACGGGTACACCATCTACCCAATAGACCACTTCTCTCGCTCTACCACCCCGGATATGTAAACCACCACCAGCATCCTTGGTTACGCCTGTCTGGAGTTCAAGGATATCCGAAACTTCCTCTACGGGTAAGTCCTTGATCATATCTTCACCCACATGAACCTGGGAGCTGGTTCGGTCTCGTTGAACCTTTGGCTGAACGAAAGTGACCACAACCACTTCACCTACTAGAAGTTCGCTGGTTAATTCCAGATTGACTTCTGTGGTCAGATCGATAGCCACAATGATGCCGTCCATGCGACCAGAGGTATAACCGATCATGTTTGCCTGGAGGCTATATTCACCTGGTGGAACATTGAGAATCACAAATGCTCCATCGAGATCGGTAGCTCCCCCGAGATAGGTTCCCTGCAAAACGACGTTGCAGCCGATGAGTGGCTCACCTGTGGAGCCATCATGAATCTTGCCTGCGATTTTTCCACTGGTTCCGGCAATTACACTTGAAAGCAATAAGCTCAGTAGGGATAATCTTTGAAATAGTTTAATGAATATTCTAGCTTTCATCTACGCTTCCTGACAATTGGATATATGGTATCTGTTTTATTCTATCCTGATAAATGATGGCGTGATTACTTTTTTCCATGGCTAGCAGCGCCTGTTCAAGCTGGACAGGGGCACCCTGGCTACGGACCAGCAGCTCAAGGTTCTCACGCGCTAAATCCAAATTTACAGGATCATTCTTTGCTTCAATACTTCGAAAGAGGAAGAATTCTCCTCCATAGTACCAGGGTTTGGTCCAGGTATTCAAATCTTGAGAAAAAACCAATTTTGCGGCAAAACCCAATTCTTCCGCGGTAACCCAGCCCATCTTACCATCTGAAGGCAATTCCAGCCTGGAATTCGGATCGCTGGTAACTTTTACTCCGGGATTTTCGGTCAGCAAGTTTTCATAGGCCTTGTGGGCTCGTCCACTGTCCTGAAAAACAAAAAATTCCACGTCTCGACGAGGAATTTTGGAATTATTGTTAAGCTCATTTTGATTCAAATTTGAGAGGTAATCCTGATGAATGCTTACCGTATCTGCAAAGCGTTCCTGCCATGTCTTTATCCGCCATAAATTCTGACGTTTCTGGATGGCTTCCCGGGTAAGCTCCTGCTTATGGAGACCGGCTTCTCTGGCCTCAGCAATCAAGGATTGCCGTACGAGCAACCCAGAGATTAATTTTTGGACATCTGATTCATCAGTTATTGAGTTGAGATGTTCAGGTCGGCTATCCAATAAGTGGGGAATTAGCATCTCAAGAGTCCAATCTCCCTCGTTTGTACTACATAAAAGAAGATTTGATTGATCTGATTCAGCGATGTGATCCGCTAGGGATGCTTTCGATGTATTCGCCAATAATTTGAGCAGTGCTGATGTCCCCTCTGCTGAATAATTCACATTCAACCCTGACAAGACATTTTGTGTATAGGCGTTAATTATTGAATCGCTTTGATTGACTGTCCACTCCCGGAGCAATCTATCCTTGGCAACTGCAAAATCACGGGGGCGAATAAGGGGTGGAATCCGCTTTTCAACCAGCTTAATCAGTAAATATCCCTGTCCCAACCGGATAGGATCGCTCACCTCGCCATTTTTCATCTTACTGATTTTTTTCATCAGAAGAGGATGAACATCTTCCAGGAGTAAAAAGCCAAGATCCTTGTAGTCAACTGACGCTTCAGCATCAGACCACATTTTAGACATACTGGCTGCAGAGGATCGATCCAGAAAAGAAGCTTCCTGGATATGATACCTCGTCCGTTCTTGTACTAACATGGTGGCCAAAGCTTCAGGACCAGGTTGAGCTGTGTTGCTGCTCTTTTTTTGCCACAGGGCATCCAGAAGTGCTTGTTCTTCCTGTCTGCGCAGGACCTCCACAACTTCGGGATGATCATCAAGGGCATTTTCTTGCCAATTCTTGAGAATTAGCTTTTCGTGAAGCACACTGCGAAGAATTTTTTCCCGATCTGGAAGATTGTCTTTAAGACCCGTAACAGTCAAATATTTTTGGTAGTGATTTAAGAATTCATGCTCCTGTACTGCGCCCCCATCGAAAGCAGCCAAATCGCTCGAAGTGTCGGAACAATTTTGCAAAGCGAGCAACATCATGGTTGCTACCAGCACCCTTGAAACAAGTGTTCTCGGAAGAAAATTGCTAGGCATTATTTTACCGAGTTTTTGTACAGCCTTGCGCTTAGTGGCATTAAAGTTTTTTGAGCTGAACCATTGGAATCCAATTTCAATCTCCACTCAGTCTCTACTATATCCCCGAAGACTGATGGCTCTGGAAGCCACTCTGAATCCCCGTAATTAAAGATAGCCAGGATGGTCTCATTTTCCAGTGAACGTTTAAAGGCAAAAGTTCTATCCTGAGAAGTCTGGATAAGTGAATAGTCCCCAAGATTCAAGGCAGGTTCTGATCTTCTTAATTGTATTAGAGATTTATAAAAGTTCTTCATTTTTTCATCTACAGAAATTTTGAATGGCCCGTAGGATCTGCCCCAGGGATCGGTCACTTCATCGTCGTACTCAATATCATCCCAAACCATGGGTTTTCTACAATCTGGGTCATCAGCACCCCACATACCAACCTCATCTCCATAATAAATAAATGGGGCGCCAATATAGGCAAACTGGAATGTGAGCATCACGCGCTGCAAGGCCTGTTGTTCAAGGGATGGCTTTCCCAGATAAAAATCTTTATGATCCCGCGAACTGGAATTGTGATCAATGGTTCGATCGGAATTGGCTACCGTACTTGCCAAACGTTCAGTATCGTGGCTGTCTATGTTGCTCATAAGAACATATTGGTTCTGTAAGGGATACTCATCTCTCACTTCTGCCAGGAGCGAATCCATTTCAGAAGGAGTAACTCTCCATTCCTGATCAACCATCCCGCGAATAAGGGCATCTCCCGTGCGATAATTCATGACAGCATCAAACACATCACCCTGTAACCAGGCCGTGGCATTCACCATTTTATTCTCTTGATAGTTTTCCCACCATACTTCACCAACGAGATAACTTTCGGGATTGATATCTCTACACCACACTCGAAATTCCCGCCAGAAATCCAGGGCAACCATTTCAGCCACATCCAGTCTCCAGCCATCAATTCCATCTGATGGGTCTCCATCACCATTGGGGTCCATCCAACGTTTTACAACGGCATGGATGTGTTCCTTTGCACCATCGACTGGACCGTGATCATCTTCGGCCAATTCTGGTAAATCTTTTACGCCGTACCATCCCTGCCAGTCGAATTCATCCTCAGGGGTTGCTGGGTCATCGTAAGAAAGAATGGTAAACCAATCAGCGAACTCACTTTCAGGTCCCTTTTCTTTGATCTTATCAAAAGCCCAAAAAGGAATACCGGTGTGATTAAAAACACCATCAATGATTACTTTAATTTCACGATCATGAGCTTCTGTGAGCAGATCTAAAAACAGTGAATCAGCAGTGGTCCATTTCCAGGTCTCAGGATCGGCAGGATTCTCAAGTTTCCATAGCTCTTCATCCTGGGCCGGATCGGGACCAAAATTATTATCAATATGATGCCACATGCTGCAACCATATTTATGGAGAGAAGGGGATTCGAATACTGGATTTAAGTAAATCGCATTGATACCCAGATCGGATAGGTAATCAAGTTTATCTATGACACCCTGCAGATCACCACCATAACGACGAAGTTGGGAGTTGTACCAGAAATCCTCGCCCGTGTTCAGCTCCCAGGGCTGCATCTTATACCAATCTGAAGCCCAGGGGGAAACTTGCCAATCTTCAGGTTGTGCATAGGGCCATGTGCCAGTCAAAGTATTTACAGTGGGGTCATTGCTCTGATCACCATTTCGAAATCTTTCTGGAAAAATCTGGTACCAGATTGCACTCTTTGCCCACTCTGGGACATGGCTTATATATTTTGGTATTTCGGTAGAGGGTGGAGGGGAAATGGGTGGAGCTGGTGTGCATGATTGGTAGCTAAAGAGAGTAACAAATGATAGGATAGTCACTACCATAATCAGATTGAGATTTCGCTTTCTGAAACAACTTATCATACGATCCGCTTCCGCTGATTCAGCATTTTAATAATGGCAATCAATTTAGTAACCCTCCTCTGAGTTACGTTTCTTCAAGTTATGGTTCGGACCAGCGGTTGTCAACATTATTTCCTCAATTATTTAGCATCAAAAACAATGCCCAACTACTCCACGTAAAGCAATGTTTGCCAATACTTTATAGCATGATTATTTGTGATGTATAAATGGAGTGTTAGGTGTTGATTCACCTAAAAAAAGAGTTCTTCCTGAGTTTGTTTGTTAGCGTGAAGAAACCGTTAGAATACTATTTCGACCACCATAAGGATCAGTTGAATTTTCCAGGGCATTTGGATCAGCAATCCAGATATTCCCATTCAGGATAAACTTATATTGATAACTTCCCGGTTTTAAGGGAACTTCAATAAATAGACTATCCCCCCGCCTGCTTGTAGGATAATCGCCAGCTACCCAGTTACTAAAATCCCCTGCAATCTGAAACCGGGCAATACTTCTATCCTCATCGATGTAATACAGACGCTTCAATTGATAATCGGCGGATAACCTGTCAGTAAATCCAGTCCATTCGGGTAAATGATTGCTCACTTCTCCCTCAAATTCCCAGGCTGACATGGTATTGGGCGGCAAGCGGAGCAGCAGCTCACCTTCCTCCCGACGAATAACGGCCTCGCCATAGGTTTTGTGAATCTCAGACATGTCAATGCCTTCTGCTAGTGGAATTGAAATAAATTCTTGAGTGCCAGCAGTGTTCAGGCAGACCAATATGTTTTCATCTCCCCAGGTTCTCACATAGGCGTAAACTGACCAGTCTTTGTACAGCTCCTTGAAATCACCTTTGCTTAGGGCAGGATGTTGATTCCGCAATTTGGCAAGCTCAGTAAATTGCTTTTTCTGCAGCAATTGTTCCGGGGAAAGCTTTTGTGGATAAGGCAAACGATTCAAATAGTCCTGAGACTCGCCACTCACATCGTCCACAGAATACCCCTTCATCCCTATTTCTGTTCCAGAATAAATAACAGGTAAACCTGGTGATGTCATCAGCCACCCCAAAGCCAACATCTGCTTTTTCCAGGCATTTTCCTCAAGACCCACATTGAATCGAGCCACATCATGGTTATCAATAAGTGTTGCGAAAAATGTATTGGGTAAATTCTTGCTATTCAACTCATAGAATTTCGAGAAATCACCAAGACTTGCTCCCTTGTTAAACGTATTTCGAATAGCATAATAACCGGGGATGTCGAACAGAAAATCGAAGCCTATATCATCATATGGCTCAATTCTCCAGGCTTCACCCCAGAATACTTCACCGAGAAGTAAAAAATCTGGACCAGCCAACTCTCTGATTTTTTGTGTGTAATTCCTCCAGAAACTTATGGGAGCATGTTTGACTGCATCCAGCCGGAAGCCATCGCAACCTGTTTCTTTTATCCAATACTTTGATACTTCAATCAAGTAGGTGGCCACTTCTGCTCTCTCCTGAGCCAGATCTGGTAGACCGTGTAGTTCACCCCGTTCAATTTGCTCCTGATTCTGCCAATCGGTGATGGCATAAGGCTCACCGGCGTCATCCACGTGGAACCAATCCTTTTTACTCTCATCATTTATCCAGGGGTGATCCGCAGCAGTCTGATTGAAAGGCATATCAAATATGATTTTCATATCTTTTGCATGGGCGGTCTCAACCAGAGTTTTCAAATCCTCAAGCGTTCCAAAATGCTCATCTACCTTGTAAAAATCGATGGGGTGATAGCCATGATAGGGCCACCAGCCTACATAATCTGTATTTGAATTATCAATAAAGGGTGAGATCCAGATCATGGTAATTCCCATGGCCCTCAAACTGTCAAGCGATTGTGTGACCCCCAGTAGATCTCCACCTTGATAGTGTTTCAATGCTTCCGGATTGGTGCCATCATAAGGCTCATAGCTGCTCGAATTGCTTCCCTCATTGTTGTCAGGGTTTCCATCTACAAAACGATCGATGAGAAGAAAATACATAATCTCAGAGGGCGCAGGTTCAATTGGAGGTGAGCAATTAGCAAACAGAAGCGCAAAGGAGACAAGAATGAGGATATTAAAAATTCGCATCTGTGATCTTAGGACATGTGTCCAGGGATTTCAATACTAAAACAATTTAAATAGTTGAGCTTTTGGCATTGGCTGTTCAGGTCCCCTGCTTATTTTCAATCGATGACAAGAAGCCTGGAAATAAATCTGACCGCAAAAGTCAAGGCCGCTGGCTGAGCAGGTAAAATTGGTCCAGGGGACCTGGACGACATACTCTGTGGGATTGATATTCCCTCACATCCTGATCTGCTCATAGGGATTGACCATCGTGATGATAGCTCGGTTTATAAACTGAGTGAGGACATCGCTATTGTCCAATCTTTAGACTTCTTTACCCCTATTGTGGACGATCCCTTCACATTCGGACAGATCACAGCTGCCAATGCTTTTAGTGATCTTTATGCCATGGGTGCCCGACCAGTGACGGCATTGAACATTGTGGCTTTTCCTGTGGATGATATGGATAACTCAGTGCTTCGGGATATTCTCAGAGGAGGTCTCAGTAAGATTACCGAAGCTGGAGCGGTGCTTGCCGGTGGACATTCTATTAAAGATGACGAGTTGAAATATGGCTTATCGGTTACAGGTATTGTACACCCGGAAAAAATGATTTCCAATGGTGGCGCAAAACCTGGAGATGCTCTGGTTTTAACAAAGCCTCTAGGTACCGGAATTGTCGCGACGGCACTGAAGCGCAAACTCATCACACCTGAAGAATTGGACACCATGGTGAATAGCATGGTCCGCCTGAACAAGTATGCCGCCGATGTGGTTGCGAATTATGACGTACATGCCATGACCGATGTAACTGGTTATGGTCTGGTGGGACATTTACTGGAAATGTTGGATTCAAGCGGCATGGATGCAAAAATCTTTGTGGATCAGCTTCCCGTTCTACCTGGAACTTTTAAGTATGCTGAACAAAAGGTAGTACCGGGTGGATTGTTGAGCAATCGCAAGTTCTACAACCCGCGTATATCAGTTGGTGCTGGTGTGACCAGACTGGAAGAATTGCTGGTCGTAGATCCCCAGACATCAGGGGGGCTGTTAATTAGTCTGGCTGCGGAAAATGCTCAAGCTTTTGTTAATGATCTTCAAAAGAATGGTGTCGAAGACGCCAGAATCATTGGTGAAATAAGTAATTCCAGCAACGAACCACGCATTTCCCTTCACAAATAATTTAAACTCTCAAAACAAATGAGATTCCAGGCAGGACCTGGAATTTTTTATAGATAGAAGTGTATTTGACTTAATATTTGTGATTTGGGATCAGGGCTGGCATCAGGTAAATCCAGAGTGCTGGTGCGATAGCTTAATTTCACCTCAAGCCCACGAACCGGGAAAAACTCCAGACCCAAACTTGTTCGTTGGATGGCACCAGTAGTAAGGTCAGTGTTCGGATCAAAAAATTCATAGCGACCCACAATATCCAAACCTCTGAATAGTCGGTAACTCAATTGATGGAATGTTGCCATATTTGTGACTTCAGGCTGTATCCACCCATTCATTTGAGACCATTCCCCTAACCAGACAAAACCATGGCTGGAAACACCCCAACTTGCAACAGAACCATTAATCAGATCATTTTCATCGAAATAAGCCAGGCCTACCTGACCTGTGAAAAGATCTCCAGAATACTGATAGCTTACTTTTGCAGCTTTAAACAGCTTGGCATCAAATGCCCTGTTTGGATCGATAAATGGACTACCTGCCATAAGTGTTACATCAAATCCATAGATGAATGAAGTTCCAAACTGCACGAGTTCAGGAGATTCAAGATAGGGCGTATATGGCATCCCTTCTCGCGGTAATCCCTGCAGGGTTAGGTTTCCACCTCGAGTAAATATACTGTGATCATCTATTCTCCATCCAAGAACAGGTAAGGCTTTTGCAACACCTATCCAGCTCTCAAGAGGCAAGCCTTCATAGCGTAATCCACCGGTCACACGAAACTTATCAGAAATTCTGGAGACCTCTGCATGAGCTATGAGACTCCCCCATTCAGCACCTCCATAAAGGGCGAATTGCATTGGGAACTGTCTTAAGTCTTCATCTGATTCAGCAATCATTTGATATCTTGTATCCAGACCAAAATAAAGTGGGAATTCGCTATCCTCATTCTCCCAGGGCAAAGCAATATCTTTCATGACAAGACTTTCCCGGGCATACTCCTCACCATAGGAAGTTCGATTGCCACCACCACCCTGATACGAATGACAGGAACCGCAGCTTACATCCTCCATCAAAGCAAATCTGGGAAGCGCGAAAAGGCTGGTGGCTATGAGACCGAGGAAGGTGATTCGGATAAGTGATTTCAATTGTCTAATGCTCCCTGGTTTATCCATGTTTCGATAGTAGCAATTGTCCCTGCTGAAAGTGCAGGACCGCCCTGTGGCATAAGCCCGCCCGTTGTTCCATTTATCCGCCTGATAATCAAACTACTGGCTCCATCTCCAGGGATCACCGCCGGTCCATTGTTGGATGTGCCAGCCATAAGATTGTTGTAAGATGTTAAATTCAAGCCTCCATTTGAGCCATGGCAGCCACCGCAATTTGAATTCAAAACTGGTTGAACCGATCCCGCATAACTAACAGCTACTTCTGCAGCTCCAGAAAGGGAAACGACGTGAGGTGTCGATGGACTATTTGAAACAATAGTCATACTTCCGCTAAATGCCCCTGCGCCATCAGGTTGAAACGTAATAGTCATAAGCCGCGAGGCTCCTGGAACCAAGGCAAGTGGTGTGGCTACATCAATGCTGTATACCCCAAGATCAAAATCAATAGATGATATCAACAGGGTGTCATTGCCGGTACTACTGAGAGTGATTTGCTGTTGGCCATTGCTGCCAGTCAAAATAGTGCCAAAATTAAGGTTGCTGTTTGAGACAGTCAGCGCTGGTACAGGTAGTGCCGTCCCCACCCCGGTCAACGCAATCACATGCTCTGGGTTTCCCAGATCATCCCCATTAATTAAAATTTGCGCTCCATATACAAATTCAGCATGGGGTGTAAAAGTCAACTCGGCACTCAGGGTATCATCAGCTGATAGCGTAAATGCGCCCTGTGGTTGTAATACATATACAGAGCTATCCTGGACCAGGGTCAATTCTCCTGTGAGCTGGCCTGCCCCTGAATTAATAATTGGTATCTGTCGAATCTGTGGAGATCCAATTGTGACAGTGGAGAAATCAATTGAAGTAATGTCTACTTCCATTTGCGGCAATAGCACTTCTGGTTCACCCATATCGCTACAACTTGCCAGGATGATCAGAAGGGAAATGGCCCCAATAAGGATTCGTGATAAATAATTCATCCCAAGATATAATTATTTCTTGGGGCTTCATCAAGAACTAACATGACTAGTTTTATCATCTTATACATTCGGAAATGACCCGTAAATTGGGTATGTTAAACAGACAACTTATGAGGATATGAATTATTTAGTTAATACCCTGTAAATTGTAAACCTATTTTAGCACCAACAAACCAATACACAGAAAGACCATATGTCAGAGTCCAAATCAGAAAATTCATTAATCCAACACAACTACCAGTTTGATGTTGAAGGGATGAGTTGTGCAGCCTGCGTGGCGAATGTTGAAACTGCAATTAAGCAATTGCCAGGAGTGCAGGATGTATCCGTAAACCTGGCTACCGAATCTGCCACTGTGACTTCAAGCGAGTCTATCCCAATTAAAAAATTTACAAAAGCTGTAACTAAAATGGGCTACAAACTGGAACCCCAGGGCTCATCCTCCCTTGTTCATCGGCAACAACGCACTATTGCAACCTGGAAACGGTTGCTCCTTATACAGGCCATCTTCGGCATTCCATTGCTGGTTTATGCCATGTCTGAAATGATTTTCGATATAAAGCTCCTGTCAACTCAAATGAATATCCTGGTACAGTTGATATTGGCCACCATTCTGGTCATTAGCGGGTTTGGATATTATCAACGTGGGTTCAAGCATTTGCTCATGCGCATGCCCAACATGGATTCACTGGTGGCGTTGGGAACGGGTTCAGCATACACCTATTCACTCATTTCAGCCCTAAACATTGAATTGGGATGGGGAATCAATGGTTTTGAAACACTGTATTTTGAAGCAGCCGGGACCATTCTGCTGTTTATTACCTTCGGTAAATGGCTTGAATCTGTGGCCAGAGGAAAAACAACTGAAGCACTTACTGGGCTCATGGAGGAGATGCCTACTGAGGCAGAAGTAAAAAGGGATGATTCCTGGATAACCCTGCCCCTTAGCGAGGTGATGAGTGGAGATGAGATTAGAGTCAATCCCCATTCAAAAATACCTGTTGATGGCGTTGTCATCAGCGGAGCCAGTAATGTAGACGAGTCCTCAATTAGTGGTGAGTCGCTCCCCGTAGAAAAAATGCAGGGCAGCAAGGTCATCGGTGCAAGTTTAAACCTGCAAAATGGCATGATTATACGAGCTGAAAAAATTGGTCGCAATTCGATGTTTGGTCAGATTATTGATCTGGTGGAAAAAGCTCAGATGCGCAAACCCAAGATCCAAAAATTGGTGGATAAAATCGCTGCCATATTTGTCCCCGTTGTCTTGAGCCTGGCTGTCCTAAGCGGAATTACCTGGTTCGCCATGGGATTTGGATTGACTTTTGCCATCAACGTCATGATTTCTGTATTGATTATTGCCTGCCCTTGCGCATTGGGTCTGGCAACACCTACTGCCCTGGTGGTGGGAAGTGGCATTGCAGCCAAGGGTGGCATCCTATTCAAATCAGCCGATGCCTTTCAATTGTTGAGTAAGGTGGATATCATGGTCTTTGACAAGACTGGAACCATTACTGAATCAAAACCTCAGCTCATCGCCCATTTTCCAGAAGATGATTCAAGCTTTCTGGGTATTGCCATGGGACTTGAAAAATTTAGTCAGCATCCCCTGGCAAAAACACTTATGGATTATGGCAGCCAGGAATCCATTCAATTGGTTGAAATGTCTGATATCAAGGAGGAAGCAGGTCGCGGGCTGGAAGGGCTGAATGATGGCACTCTGTACCGTGTTCGTAAAATTGACCCCACCGATATCCTGCCTCCCGATTATTTAGAAACTTTAAATCAATATTATGCAAAAGGATATATAGTTTCAGGTGTCTATGCTGTGGATTCCATCATGGGGTTGATAGCTTTTTCAGATACAATAAAACCAGAAAGTGCTGATGTTATTAAAGCACTTTCCAAGAGGGGTATCCAGGCTTTCCTCCTGACTGGAGACAAGGAACAGGCAGCCAGACACGTAGCCCAGGAAATTGGGATCCAAAATTTCAGGGCAGAGGTTCTCCCCGCAGATAAGCATGATCACGTCAATACGCTTAAAGCTGGGGGGAAAACCGTTGGGATGCTGGGCGATGGGATCAATGATGCACCGGCTCTGGTAGCTGCAGATATTGGTTTATCTTTTGGTGGGGGAACCGATATTGCAGTAAATGCAGCAGATGTCATTTTTCTGAACAACTCCTTAAACAATCTTGTATATGGGCACAAAATTGCCAAGGCTACCATTTCAAAAATTCATCAGAATCTGTTCTGGGCTTTCATATATAACCTGGCAGGTATTCCAATTGCCATGGGTCTCCTCTACCCCTTTACAGGCACGCTGCTGAATCCCATGTTTGCTGGAATGGCTATGGCTTTTTCTTCAGTATCAGTTGTCACCAACACCCTGCTGCTGAAGAGTAGAAGGTATTTCCGAGAGATATAAAAATAAAAGGCTGTCCCAGAATCTGAGGCAGTTTATTACTTTTTAGCCACGGATTCACACGGATATTCACAAATTTATGTAAAATCCATTCTTAAAGCTATTTTTCAACCCTAAAAGGCTAACAGCAACTCACCAGAGACAGCTAAACGACTCTTTCCTGTTCCCCCGACTGCCTTCGGCCATCTTTTCACCAGAGTATTAGCAATAGCAACCAACCCAAACTCAATCTTCACCTTATCAAGCTCTCCGAGCTTAAAAACTTAACTCCCATTCTTTTACCACAAACAATACGAAAAGAATGAATAGTCTTATGTAGATTCGTGATCTTCGGCAGGCTTGTCTATGGAAACCCATAGGGCGTAGATAGATTCATTGTGATAGTAAAATGGATTAACACTTTGGCCTTGTCCGCATGCTCAATGGCCAAATCTTTTATGCTAACTAAAAGGGAGTTAACCCCTTGTATACAACTATATCATCTACAGTCATATAGGCAAGTATAATTACCCTTATACCCCAGTACCAAAAAAAAAGAGGCTACCCGTTCTGGGACAGCCTCTTTTAATAATACTATGATTGAGTGACTAGTTGGGCATGTTCCCTGTTTTGGGGGGCATTCCCGGAAAAGCCATGGGATCCGGCATTCGAATCTCACCATGTTCTGTTTCGTACTTGCTGATATTCTGCTCCAAGGCGCGTAGTAACGCTTTTGCATGACTGGGAGTCATAATAATGCGTGATTGAACATTGGCCTTGGGGGAACCAGGCATGACTCTGACAAAATCCATAACAAATTCAGCAGCAGAATGGGTAATAATTGCCAGATTGGCGTATTCTCCATCAGCTACTTTCTCGTTGACTTGGATTTGAATCTGTTGAGCTGGTTTATTCTTTGGTTCCATTTGAGATCCTTCCCAGGGTTTGGCTCTGACTTATGACTGCCAGGGCTTGTTACTGGAAAGATTGGGATTGTCTTCGCCCCATTCTTCCTCTGTGTGATCGGGGTCTTTATCCCAATCAATCTCGGCTGCCTGAGTATCGGGCAGATCCTGATCATCAAAACCGGATTCTTCAAATCTTAGGTACTCATCACCGTAAACCGATTCATCAAAAAAATCGATATCCTGTACAATTTCTGAGACCATAAGGAATTCTAAGAAGTCCATATATTTTTTATTTTTTAGATTTGTCGCGCAGTGCGGACAGATTAGAGATTTAGCTAGTTTCTCTTCTGAAAGTTCCTCGCCACAATTCGGGCATACAATATCTTCCATTATACCCTCACCCTTAATAATATGGTTAATTGTCTGTTCATAAAAGCGCGCAAATGTAGTCGGCCACATAGGGGGTGCCAAGAGGTTTTTAAATGCGCTAAATTTGCTAGGATAATCATCGTTAGACTATATATTGCAACAATTGAAGCAATGTTTAAAGGGAAATAATGGCAGTTAAAAAGTACAACAAAACCACTCTTAAGAAGTTCAGAGAACTCCTTATGGATGAGCGCAATCGTATCGCTGAGGATCTTAGTTATCAAAAAAGTGAACTCAATAAAACGATTACAGAAGGCGCTGGTGAATTGTCGTCTGCCACCTACCACATGGCTGATGTTGGGACAGATATGGCTGAAAGAGAAAAGACCAGTTTGTTCGCCCATCGCCAGGCCAAATACTTAAGTGATGTTGATGAAGCTCTCGATCGTGTCGATGTAGAGACCTACGGTGTATGTATCATTTGTGGGGATTTGATTGAAGAAGGTCGTTTAATGGCAGCTCCAATCGCTAAGTACCATGTCTCGTGCAAAGAGACTCAGAATCAGCGCAACCACAATCAGTAAGTGCGCTAAATCACCCCTCTACTTCATCTCTAATAGAGCAATTAGATTTAAAATATTTTTTTCGTAGAAGCCACTCTCACTCTGAGAGTAGATAACATTTAAGTCTGACTTCTCATCCCCAAACCCAATTTTCAGGGAAATATTCAACTGCTTGATCATTTTAATTAGCCGGACGCCAGGTTGTGGTTCCAGTTGAAGAAGTATATCTGGGTTAAAAGCTACAATACTATTTTGGATGCCAATTCGATCATCAACTCGTGGATCATAATTCATATTGAAATATTGATGTTGAATGTTCAGGGATTGCTCCTTGGAGGCATTTGGGACCAATAACATGTAGTTGAATTTCTCAGGTAAATTGTACATGCGCTGGAGAGCATAACGGGCGATTCTGAGCCAGGTTTCTTTGTGGGGATAAATAATGGCAATTCGCTGAATATTCTGGAATCTATCCTGAAAACTATAAGGAATTTCAGCTGGTGCCTGTTTTGATTTAAGTAGTCTCATAATATCATTGATTTAACTGAAATCTCCTTCAGAATCAATGACCTATTTATTAATTCCACTACACGCTTTAAAATCATTGCATCGTCTAGGAGAAAAATGAATTTATGCACCATGTTCCGAATCGTCCTTTCCACTCTCTTAGTGAGCTCTCTCCTTTCGGGTCAGAGTTACCGCTGGCCAATCAGGGCTTCCCAGAGTCTATCAGCTACTTTCTCCGAATACCGGTCAGGTCATCTGCATGCTGGAGTAGATATAAAAACCTGGGGAGAAATGGAAGTCCCCTGCCTCGCCATCGCTGATGGGTATATAGAGCGCATCGCAATTGGCTACAATGGCTACGGCAGAGGGATATGGCTGAGACTGAATGATGGGAATGTTGCCGTCTACGGCCATCTCGAGCAATTTACTCCCGTCATTGAAGCCCTGGTGCGCTCTGAGCAATCACAGCGCAAAAGGTATTCAATGCGCCTGGAATTTGCCCCACATGAGTTTCCCGTAAAAGCTGGTGAGGTCATCGGCTATAGCGGTACCTCTGGGACAGAACATCCTCATTTGCACTTTGAAATAAGGGATACCCTACGGCAGGTCCACAACCCCCAACTATTTTATCCAGGTATCAAGGATACAAAAGCGCCAATCCTGGATGAAATCCTGCTCCTTCCCCTTGGCTTGGACAGTCAGGTAAATGGCAGCCGTTTCCCTGTTATTTTGGACATGCAGACCGAGATTAAAACTGTATCAACCACAGGTCCTTTTCAAGTTGCCATAAACACCCATGATCGTGCCAATGGCACCTACAATAAATATAATATTTATAGCGCCAGGGTACTGGTCAACGACTCCCTGGTTTTTACCAGAGAATTTGATCATACCGCCCTGTCACTCACTGATGAGGTTGATCAGGTGTATCCTGGAATAAAGGGTAAACGAGGTTGGCGATTCATGTCCATGTTCAACAACAATTTGCAGGAACCAGCGCCCTTTGCCAGTGAATCAAAAACTGGTATAATTTCTCCTGCAGGTCTATCCCACCTGCAAGTTGTGGTGACAGATCATAGTGGCAATCAAGTGACTGAGAGTTTCATCTTCCATGAAACAGCGCCTGCCAGTTGGGCTGTAAAAGGTGGGGGTGATACATACATCATTACCCGCAAATTTTCAGACAATGGCTATGAGAATATTCAATTCTATACAGGCGATAATTCCTACATCCCCATTACCGAGACCCTCTATCGATTGAACTCCACAACCTGGGTGTTGGGGGAAAAAGATGTTAGCTCCGGGGTCAGAGCCCTGGGATCAGCCGGCGGAAAAATTAAATGGATTATCCCTCCTGCAAATCAGCTAATCCCAGATCTGACGCATAGCTGGAGGAACAAGGGTCAAGGGATGGTTCTTCTCATCGAAAGTAGTGATCCGTATGTTTTCCCTTTGGCCTATTCTCTGGCTGGAAACAACAAACAAATTTTGGGAGAATTAATCCAGACGACTCCAACAAGCGTTGAGTCAGATATCATCTCTCTGGACTTGGCGGTACTGGCAGATAGCATTGAATTTCTATCTGGATCACTCCAGGTGTTTTCCTTGCCCCTGAGCCCCATGGAATTACTTCCAGGCAGTATGCGTCAGACTTTTGCATCGGAAATGATTGGTGCAGAATTGGCAGTTCAGAATACAGGTACTTCCGAGTTATATCTGCAGATAGATACGGCGGTGGCTGAATACAATAATCAATCTGTTGTTGGACTTAATGTGAACTTCATTGAAACACAGGAGAGCCAATTCTCTGGGAGACTTTCCTTCTCCCAGTATCGTCAGGACTCTACACTGGCCATCTTCTCACCGGGGAAAAAGAAAGCCTGGGAACGTAAAATTTCCCCAGATTCATCTGAACAGTTTGAAATTGAGGTCAGGGAAAGTGGCTCATTCTTTCTTTTGAGGGATGATACTCCCCCAACAATAATTCCTATCAAATCCTTTACACAAGTTCGTCGTGGAGAACGCCTTGTTTTCAAGATAAAGGATGACACTGGCGTGATTGCTTATCCAAGGTCTGGGATACGGGCAACATTGGATGGTTCACTCTTTTTTCCAGATTATAATCCCCTCAGAGACGAGCTTTCCTTCCACATCCCCACCAGATTAGGATCTGGTCAACATATCTTCGAGTTTTCCATTGGGGATAAATCTGGGAATGTAAGGGAGTTTAAACATACCTTCACTGTGACCTCCTGATATGTTTATTCCCATTTCAGATACAAATCCTGCCTTACGGAGACCCTACATCACCTATGGTCTAATCATTTCTAATGTGGCGATGTATCTCCTCAGCTATGTCTTCAGCTTTGAAGGGTTGGTTTTCTCCAAGCAATTGTTTCTGGCTCATCCGATTCAAGCCGTCCCCAGTCTCTTTACCCACCAGTTTCTCCATGGGAGTTGGAGCCACCTGATCTTCAATATGCTCTTCCTTTATATCTTTGGTGACAATATGGAGGGGTCCCTGGGTCGCAAATTCTTCCTCATCTTCTATCTAAGTTGTGGGGCTGGTGCTGCCATGTTTGAAGTTTATTTCGATCCCTATTTTGGTGCAAATGGTCCCGGTTTACTCATCGGTGCGTCTGGTTCTATTTCTGGTGTTCTGGCCAGCTATGCCCTCCGTTTCCCAAGGGCGAAGATTCTGACCTGGACTCTATTTATTCTATTTCTTAAAATTCGTGCAGCCTGGTTTATCGGTATTTGGATTGCCACACAATTTTTAATTCAAATACTGACACCTCAGGGTACAACCGCTTATATTGCACACATCGGTGGATTTGTCATTGGGCTGGTAACTTACAGTATATACCACAAGTATCGACTAGGCAGGAACTCATAATGCACAGTAAACTTATTCAAGTCGCACAGACCGCTCGAAAAAGAGCCTATGCGACATATTCGAATTTTCATGTCGGGGCAGCTCTGGAATCATCGAGCGGGAAAATATATCCAGGATGCAATATAGAAAATGCCAGCTACAGCCTGACCATTTGCGCTGAGCGTACTGCGTTGTTTTCCGCTATCGCAGCTGGTGAAAAGGATTTCATACATCTGGTAGTAGCTACTGAAAATGGGGTCAGCCCCTGCGGTGCCTGTCGCCAGGTTATCTGGGAATTGTGTGGGGATATACCCATCACATTGGTCGATGAATCGGGAACTTGTACGGAAACAACTTCTTCCGAATTATTACCCCGGGCTTTTGGTCAAAAGGATCTGGGTTTAACCTGATTCAAACAAATTATTCAGGAGATTATAGGATATGGAGCATTTGACGCCCCATCACAGCGGTTGGATTGAAGTCATTACTGGATCCATGTTCAGCGGCAAAACAGAAGAGCTCATCAGAAGACTCAGACGAGCACAGATTGCACGCCAACATGTGGCTATATTTAAGCCAGATATTGATAATCGATTTAGCGAGGATCATATTGTTTCTCATAGCCAGCAACAGCTGGAATCAACCAGGGTAAAGTCTGCTAAAGAAATATTACCGCTAGCTAAACATGTTCAAGTTGTGGGTATTGATGAGGCTCAATTTTTCGATGATGAAATTGTCGAGGTCTGCCGAATTCTGGCCAAACAAAAAAAACGTGTAATTGTTGCCGGTCTTGAAAAGGATTATAGGGCCAAATCCTTTGGACCCATGCCCGAACTTATTATTGATGCCGAGTATGTGACTAAGAATCTGGCTATCTGTGTCATCTGTGGCAACCCTGCAGGATTCACCCAGCGCTTGAGCAATACTGGCGATCAAATTCTGGTTGGTGAAACCGAGGCTTATGAAGCAAGATGTCGAAACTGTTATGAAGAACCAAAGGAATAGACCATGCATAGACTTATAGGATTTCTGGGCATTGCAGCCATTCTGGGTATCGCCTTCCTCATGTCAAACAATCGCAAGGCCATCAATTATCGTGTAGTTTACTGGGGCCTGGGTCTCCAGATCGCTTTTGCCATCTTCATTCTGGCAACACCTATAGGCAAACCAGTCTTCATGTTTCTGGATAGGGGCATCAATAAACTACTATCGTTTTCAGATGCAGGGGCGGAGTTCCTCTTTGGGGCTCTGGCTATCAGTCCTGGCCAAGAGAACAGTTTGGGATTCTTTTTTGCGTTCCAGATTCTCCCCACCATTATTTTCTTCTCGGCTTTCATGGCCATCCTGTATCACTTCGGGATCATGCAATTGGTCGTGAAATACATTGCTCGGGCTATGCAGAAAACTATGGGGACCAGTGGTTCTGAAACGCTCTCTGCCTCTGGTAATATTTTTGTAGGTCAAACCGAAGCCCCGCTCTTGATTCGCCCATTTATAAAAACCATGACCAAAAGTGAATATATGGCTGTCATGACTGGTGGCTTTGCCACCATGGCTGGTGGAGTCTTGGCGATCTATGCCAAATGGCTCACAGATATCCCAAATATTGCCGGACACCTTATGGCTGCCTCAGTTATGAGTGCTCCAGCAGCTTTGGTTCTGGCTAAAATCATTTATCCTGAGGTTGAGGAATCCCCAACAGCAGGTGATAAAATGGTGGATATCCCAAAAGCTGATGGTAATGTCATGGAATCCATTGCCAATGGTACCTCAGATGGCATGCGACTGGCTGCCAATGTAGGTGCTATGCTCATAGCCATTGTGGCCCTGGTAGCAGCTGCAAATTTTGCGCTTGGCATGGTCGGCCTCAGTATTCAACAGATACTGGGCTGGGTATTTTCCCCCCTGGCATTCCTCATGGGTGTCCCCTTGGCAGATGTAACTCTGGTTGGACAACTCATGGGTGAAAAGATTGTTCTCACGGAACTCATCGCTTATAGCCATTTGCAGGATGTCATGGGACAGATAGATGAAAAATCTATGATCATTAGTTCCTATGCCCTCTGTGGATTTGCTAATTTTTCCTCAATCGGTATCCAGATTGGTGGAATTGGCGCCCTGGCTCCTGAACGACGTGGTGATCTGTCCAAGGTTGCCTTTAAAGCAATGATCGGTGGCGCACTGGCTTCCTGGTTAACGGCAACTATAGCTGGAATAATGATCTAAGGAACGCGGGCTCTGGACAATTCAGGCACAAAATTTGTTAGCGTATATATAAACTGGAGAAAACACTAACATGCGAATCATCATTGTAGGACCTCCCGGAGCTGGTAAGGGAACTCAGGCCAAACTCATTGTAAAAGATTTCCACATCATACAGCTCTCAACTGGCGATTTATTGCGGGAACATCGTCGTCAGGATACAAAATTAGGCCAGGCAGCACAAAAGTATATGGATGGTGGCAATCTGGTGCCAGATGAAGTGATCCTAGGTATGGTAGCAGAAGAATTTCAAAAACCTGAGCTCAATTCAGGATATATACTGGATGGTTTTCCCAGAACCTGTCCCCAGGCTGAAGGTCTGGATCAGCTTCTAATTGACAGAGGACTCGCTCTGGACCATGTACTTGTTCTGGAAGTTCCTGATTCAGAATTGGTGCGTCGACTTACTGCCAGAAGGAGTTGCTCCAAGTGTGGTCACATTTACAATATGGTGTTTAATCCACCTGCAGTAAAGGGGATTTGTGATCATGATGGGAGTCCTTTGATTCATCGTTCAGATGATACAGAGGAGACCGTCGTAAACCGTCTTGAAGTCTATAAAAAGCAGACCAAGCCACTGATTGATCACTACCAACCTCAAGGAGTTGTGAGACATATCGATGGTACAGGAGATATGCAGGATATTTATCAACGTATCCTTGCTGTGTTGAAGTAAATATGTACGTCCTCGGGATTACCGGTAATATCGGTTCGGGAAAAAGCACGGTCAGCGATCGTCTTGCTCATCACGGTGCCGTCGTTTCCCACTCTGATCCCCTGGCCAAAGAAATCCTACAAAACGATCCCGAGATACTAGCCAGTCTGGTTCAGAGATTCGGTACTGATATCCTCAATGAAGCTGGTGTGCTTCAAAAACATATTTTAGCTGAGAGAGCTTTTAGCACCAGGGATGACCAACTCTTCCTGAACCATCTCATCCACCCCGAAGTGCGCAGAATTACCCTGGACCGGATTGAGATCGCTCGATCTCAGGGAAAACTTTTATTTGTGGTAGATGCTCCGCTACTCTTTGAAGCCCATGCTGATAGCATAACTGACGGAGTTTTAGTTATCGTTGCAGACCGCATGTTCAGAGAAGGCCGCGTGGAGCGTCGTAGTAGCATATCCAAAGTTGATTTTGAGCGACGCGATGCCCTCCAAATGCCCATAGAGGAGAAAATCCGCAGAGCCGACTATGTCATCGATAATGATGGTACCTTGATTGAACTATTAGCTAAAGTGGATATTTTTTACCGGGAGCTTAAGCTTTGAGATAGGAATGGAGCCGAATGGCATGATTGTCGGTCATTCCTGCAACAAAATCACAGATCATGCGCATTTTTTGATTTTCATCAAAATCATCTGATATACCGGCTGGCAATGGCAAGGTTTCCAGGGCAGCTCGCTCCTCAAAAATCACATCCCGATAATAGAGAAATAGTTCCTCCAGTATCTCTACACCCTTTGATTCTGGAACTTTCACATACTCTGAATTATAAATCAAATTATAGTTTAATGATCTCAATGCCATGAGTTCAGAATGAGATTCTTCATCCATTTTTAGACTGTATTTATATCGAGGGATATCAATAAAGGATTTCTCTGTAGTTTCAATGGATATGGAATATATCCAGCGACCGATGAGACCAGCTATGAAGCGCGACATGGGGAACTGATTTTTTAATACCTGATCCACATCTTCTCTGATTTTTGGGTTTACATTAAGATACTGATTATTCCAAAATTCCTGAACCTGTTCAGGTGTCAACAAACTCTGCTTAACACCATCGAATAAATCTGATGTCGTATAGGCTATATCATCGGATAGATCCATGATAGCGCATTCAATAGATCGAACCTGGATCCCAGATTGAGCCAACTCATCCAGGCGGGGGTCATTATGGACCCAGGACAGGATATCCTGCTGATCAGGATAGAGGAATTTTGCACCATGCGTGGTATTTTCCTTGCCCACGATTTTGTACTTCATAATGCCATCCAAACAGGCTCGGGTTGCTTGCATACCGGCATTGGCATACGATCGTTGGTCACCCCTTACAATATCCGTCAGGATACGTAGTGATTGGGCATTGCCCTCAAAACCACCCCAGGGGTCCATAAGCTCGTTTAAACGAGACTCACCCTTATGACCGATGGGTGGATTCCCCAGATCATGGGCCAGACAGGCGGCTTCAACCAGGGCCGAGTCAATCTCATACTCCGCACCAAGCACATCTGAACTTCTATTGAGATAATTTACAACGGATCGACCAATCTGAGCCACTTCGATTGAATGGGTTAAGCGGGTTCTATACTGGTCAGATTGTCCTGTGACATATACCTGGGTTTTCCCCTGGAGACGACGAAAGGCCGTGGAATGAATCACCCGGTCGCGATCTATTTCAAAGGCATTACGATATTCATTTTCGGGGAGGTGTCGTTCTCCCATAGATTCACAATCCCAATCTGTGTAGAAAGTATTTTTCAAGATCATAGAATCAAATTAATCGAGAATCTGGCAGCTACCAATGGATTAGCGATTCCGAAACGGGTGGGAGAATGAATATTTGCAGGTAATTCAGATTATTTACGGCGTGCTCTGGGATGGAAACTGCTGTGGACTTCCTTGAGATAGGTACTGTCAAGATGGGTGTATATTTGAGTTGTTGAGATGTCCACATGACCCAGCATTTCCTGGACAATTCTTAGATCAGCTCCACCTTCCAGTAAATGGGTGGCAAAGGAGTGCCGGAAGGTATGCGGACTTACTGGTTTATGAAGATCTGCCTTTTCAGCCAGCTTTTTAAGAATAAACCAGATACCCTTACGCTGAAGTTGTTTACCCTTGTTGTTCAAAAAGAGAATACCTTCATTGAAGTATCCCTTTTCCAACGAGGGTCGACCATGTTCTATGTACTCAATGAGCCATTTTTTGGCCTCACCACCCAGGGGCACGATTCTTTCTTTATTCCCCTTTCCACGAATAAGGATGAGGTCATCATCGATGAGAATCTGCTCCATGGTCATATCGCATACTTCCGAGACCCGCATTCCAGCTGCATACATGAGTTCAAACATGGCTCTGTCCCTTAACCCCAGGGCGGTATCAATGTCGATGGTCTCCAGGAGAAGTTCAATATCTTCAAGATTCAGAATTTTGGGTAGACTGGCTGGCAGTTTTGGTGAATCCAGGAACTGTGTGGGATCTTCAGCGAGGTGTCCTTCCATAACCAAAAATTTGTAATAGGCTCTTAGAGATGAAAAATGACGGGCCACACTGGTTTCAGCCATGGCTCGTTTCTTTAAGACACGGGCATAGTCAGTGAGTATTTGATGATCCACTTTCCCAGGTGAACTAATATTCCGGGAGGTTAAAAACTCCCAGAAATCTGTGAGATCATCAATATATGCTGCTTGAGTGTTTTTAGCCAGATTACGTTCAATCCGGAGATAGTTCAGAAAATCTTGAAGGAATTTCTCAGAGCTGGCCATGGAGGAATATAAGACAAACTTGAAACTTGAAACTTGAAACTTGGTTGGAGTTATTGAATAGATG
This sequence comes from Candidatus Neomarinimicrobiota bacterium, assembly GCA_016784545.1. Taxonomy (NCBI): domain Bacteria; kingdom Pseudomonadati; phylum Fidelibacterota; species Fidelibacterota bacterium. The sequence goes on along the minus strand of JADHUM010000008.1, from coordinate 46,453 downwards.
TCATTGGGAGGTATGACCGAAGACTGTCCACTGTAGCTAGCTACTTGCGGAAGGCGGGCAATCTCAACGGTAGTCTTTTAAGAATGAACCGAGATCGCCGCGTACTGTCGGACTCGCGATGACAGGTATGGATCACCTCATCATGTCACAAAAGTGAGCTAAACTAGCTATTATGTATGGCTTGGGCGAAGGCTTTCATGAGATGCGATTTTTTGGGGTCTTCAAGCACATTGCCTGTGACCACAAATGAAGCACCAGCTTTCACAAGCGCTCCTGCGACTTCTGGCGTGTGGATACCCCCACCTACAATAACAGGGACATTGGTATAACTGCTGACAGCTTTTACCATACGAGGGGTTATGGAATATTGGGCACCACTTCCCGCCTCCAGATAGATGAATTTGAATCCCAGATAGTCAGCTGCCAGGGCATGAGCGATGGCAATCTCATCCTTATCTCTGGGGATGGGAATCGAGCCGCTGACAAACTCAGCCGTGGTGACGCTACCGCTCTCAATTAGCATATAGGCGGTCGCCATGGGTTCAATACCAAGTTCTCGCACCACAGGTGCTGCCTGAACCTGGTCCCCAATAAGGAACTGAGGATTACGACCACTGATAACCGATAGAAAAAATACTGCATCCACGTGGGGCGTCAGTTGGTTGACATTGCCGGGAAAGAGAATAACAGGCAAAGTGGCAGTTTCCTGAATCCGTTTCATTTTGCGCTGAGCACCTTCACCGAGAATAAGCGAACTGCCCACCATGATACCATCTGCACCGGAATCATTAATCTTCTTTATAAAAACTTCTACTTCATCTAAAGCCCAACGATCAGGATCAACAAGCACAAGATAGCCTGCCCCTTTTGAGTCCCTGATGGCGAGCATTTGTTCATAGACGCTCAAACTGAGTATCCTTTCAAGAAGGTTATCAAATTATCCATTTCAGACTTGCTGCGTTTTTCTGTTACGGCCACGAGCAGTTGGTCCTCTGAATTCTTTTCAAATTGACTCAAAGCAATTCCTGGAAAAAATCCAGCTTTTGTAGCTGCCGAGACCAAAGCCCTGGCAGTCCCGGGGACCTCGATGACAAATTCATTAAAAAAGTATTTTGTCTTGAGTGAATAGCCATCAAGATCATTGATTGCTTCAGCCAGATAGTGGGCTTTCTGTGTGCTGAGCTCAGCGACTCTCTTCATTCCATTTTTACCCAGAGTGGACATGTAGATACAGGCTGCCAGGGCATTCAATCCTTGGTTCGTACAAATATTTGAAGTGGCTTTTTCGCGGCGGATATCCTGCTCTCTGGTACGGAGCACCATGACAAAGGCACGATTTCCGTGAACATCTACACTTTCACCAGCAATACGACCAGGGACCTTGCGAATAAGGGGTTCCTTCACAGCCATAAACCCCAGATATGGACCACCAAAACTGAGGTGATTGCCCAGAGATTGTCCCTCACCCACTGCAATATCAACCCCCTGCTTTCCAGGAGCTTCCAGGAGATTCAGACTGATGGGATTAACCACTGCAATAAGCTGAATCTTTTTATCCTCAATGCTATCCTTGATGGCTGCCAGATCTTCCAGTCCACCATAAAAATTGGGATTCTGAATCACAACACCTGCAATATCAGCATTCAGTTGAGCAGACAGTGATTGAAGAGAAGTTACACCTTCATCCATATCCACAAACTCGAATTCCAGTCCTTGATAGTGGGCGTAGGTTATTGCTACATCGATGTAAACCGGATTCACACTTTTTGAGATCAAGATTTTTTTACGCCGGGTATGACGGGCAGCTAATAGACAGGCCTCAGCCATGGCACTTGCACCATCATACATTGAGGAATTAGCCAAATCCATGCCTGTAAGTTCACAGATCATGGATTGATATTCATACATAGCCTGCAGGGTACCCTGAGATACTTCTGCCTGGTAGGGTGTATAAGCTGTGTAAAACTCTGAGCGACTGATGAGAACATCTACAACATGGGGAATAAAGTGATCATAGCTACCACCCCCCAGAAACGAAACATGGGAAGCCGTACTTGCATCTTGCGAGAGAATCTGCAGCACATCTTTTTTATGTTCAATTTCAGATTTTGCTGGAGGTAATGGAAGATCACCTTTGAAACGCAGGGCTTTGGGAATAGCATCTAAAAGCTCTTCAAAGGAGGCGATACCCACCTCTTTCAGCATCTTTAGCTGTTCTTCTTCCGTGTTGGGTATATAGTGGTGCATATTCGTCCTATCAGGAAATACTGGCGATGTATTCCTCAGCTGTCATACAGCCATCTAATTGGGAGGTATCATTCATCTTAATTTTGAGAATCCAACCCTCTCCATAAGCATCCTGATTAATCAATTCAGAGGTGTCATCAAGCTTCTCATTCACAGCCTCAATACTCCCACCAAGCGGTAGAAACACATCAGCCACCGTTTTTACAGCTTCGATGGTTGCAGCCACATCGCCCTTTTCATATTCTTCGTCAACACCTGGTAGTTCAACAAAAACAACATCACCAAGCTCGCCCTGGGCATAGTCTGTTATACCAATTGTGGCAGAATCACCTTCAACACGAATCCATTCGTGGTCGCTGGTGTATTTGAGTTCTGCTGGTACATTCATATCTGTCTCTCCTCGATCATAATAATCCTATAAAACTTTTCAAAATTAACTGGCCCTGCCTAAACAGCAAAAATCCCGCCGAATCTATGATTCAAGACGGGACAATAATATCTAGATAAATTCGTGATTCAAAGTCAATGCTCACGACTCGGATCAAACTTAAATGACTCCAGAAAGTGTGTGTCAAAATTACCTTCCCGAATCCGGTCATTCTCCAGTAATTGAATGTGGAAAGGGATGGTTGTCTTGGGACCTTCAATAATGAATTCTTTCAGGGCTCCAATCATTCGCTCAATTGCTTCTTTTCGATCGCGCCCGTGAACCACCAACTTCGCCAGCATGGAATCATAATGAGGTGGAATCTGATACCCGCTATAAATGTGGCTGTCTACACGAATTCCACGACCACCTGGGAAGTGAACACTTTTTATTAATAAGGGAGACGGCCTGAAATTCATGGCTGGGTCTTCAGCATTAATGCGACACTCAATGGAGTGTCCCCTCAATTTCATGGTCTTCAGGAAGTCTGGTAATTTCCCACCAGCATGGCAGGCGATTTGCTCTTTGACGATGTCAATCCCCGTCACTTCTTCTGAAACAGTATGTTCAACCTGGATTCGGGTGTTCATTTCCATAAAATAAAATTTACCATGCTTATCCAGCAAAAATTCAATGGTGCCAGCACCTATGTAGTTTACACGTTTTGCACCAGCTACGGCAGCTTCACCCATTTCCCGTCGTAATGCTTCAGAGACCACAGGTGATGGAGATTCTTCCATTAATTTTTGATGCCGTCTTTGGATAGAGCATTCTCGTTCACCCAGGGAATACACATTGCCATGTGAATCACCTAGGAGCTGGACCTCAATATGACGTGGATTTTCAATATATTTTTCCAGATATAATCCATCGTTGCCAAATGCAGTGCCAGATTCTGCCTGAGCCATCCCATAAAATTTAGCAACATCTTCAGATCTGTAGACCACCCGCATTCCACGACCGCCACCACCAGCTGTGGCCTTGAGGATAACAGGATAGCCCATTTCATCAGCCAAATCTCGAGCTTCGCCGGCAGAGCTTAAGATTCCCTCGCTCCCGGGAATTACAGGAACTCCAGCAGCTTTCATGGTCTCTTTGGCAGAGGCCTTATCACCCATGGCGTTGATCATATCGCCATCTGGCCCGATAAAATCGATATTGTGTTTCTTGCACATATTGGCAAAATCAGCGCTTTCAGCAAGGAAACCATATCCAGGATGAATAGCATCAGCATTGGTTACTTCCGCAGCAGTGAGAATGGCCTGGGTATTCAAATAACTAAGATTTGAAGGTCCTGGACCAATACATACGGCCTCATCAGCAAATTTTGTGTGGAGGGAGAGTTCATCAGCTTCTGAATAAACAGCCACGCTTTTAATGCCCATTTCGCGACAGGCTCGAATCACGCGTAGTGCTATTTCACCACGGTTGGCGATGAGTATTTTTTTATACATAATTTTTTATCAAGGTTCTATGAGAAAAAGAGTCTGGCCATATTCAACGGGTTGGGCATTTTCAATCTGGACATCAAGAATAACGCCAGATATTTCCGCTTCCACCTCATTCATGATTTTCATGGCTTCAATGATACACAGCGTATCGCCTTTTTTGACATGATCGCCAACTTTGACAAAGGCGTCTACATCAGGCGAAGGAGACCGATAAAAAGTACCTACCATGGGGGACTTAATCGCCACGCCCTGGAGTGAGCTCTCACTATCTGTTGAGTCATCGGGAGCCTGTGCATCAGCGACGGATTGTATAGGTGCCTGTGCCATCCCAGAGTTTTGAACCACCATATTCCCACCCTGCCTGGAAACGCGAATTTTGTTGCCCCATCTGCCAACTTCAATTTCTGATATGGTAGATTTTTCCAGCAATTCGATGAGTTGTTCTATGTCTTTAGTATTCAAAATAAATTTTCTCCTAAGCCCTCACGCGTTCCAGATAATCCCCCGTGCGAGTGTCAACTTTGACTTTGTCGCCAATATTTAGAAAGAGTGGTACTGTTACTTTCAAACCTGTCTCAAGAAAAGCCGGTTTAGAACCACCTGTAGCTGTATCCCCTCGCAGACCAGGATCAGTCTCCTTGATTTCAAGAACTACATGGGGAGCAACTTCAACATCAACAGGAGTATCATCTCTAAACAAGACCTTGATGATGTCATTTTCTTTTAGATAGTCTTTGACTGATTCCATCAACTCAGCGTCAATGGCGATTTGTTCATAGGTCTCATTATCCATGATATGGTAGTGAGATTCATCAGAATATAGATAGGTCATTTCATTGGCCAGCAATTTGACATCGTCTATTTTTTCACCTGATCGAAAGGTCTGTTCAATGACTTGGCCGCCTGGTATTTTCTTTAATTTCGTTCTGACAAAAGCATTACCCTTGCCAGGTTTAACATGAAGAAATTCAACTACTTTCCAAAGATTGCCATTGAATTCCATTACCAGATTGTTTTTTATATCGGATGTACTACCCATAATAAGTTACCAGACTCCTTCTTAAGTGGCGCGAAGTTAACCGGGGGCTGAAATCATGGCAAACTTTTTATCGGAACCGACTCCCCTCAGAAAAATCTAATCCCCTTCTATCTCCCCACATTCCCCACCAAATCCTTACTCTTTCACCACACATCACCCACCATTCATAATTCACCATTCATAATTCTTTTCCCCTTGCCTTCCTGCGTTATGATTCCTATTAATAGTCAATGGAAAATACTTACAATATCATCTCTGATAAATTACTGGAAATGGTACCCCTTATCGGTTTATATGCCGAAACACACTTTAGATTTAGAATTCCCTTTAGTCGCTATTTCAAACAGGAGCCTGAGCTTATTTTTGATACTCCCTGGCGGCTGGAACCAGGTCAAAATCTATGCATTTTTCTGGTGGTCAAGGATGCCCACCTCTATCCCGTCCACCTGGGATCTGTTGAGATCGAGGTTTCTCAAAATAATCGAATACTTTACACCAGGAACTGGACCCTGGACCAAAACTCCAAGGATAGACAGATTGATTTTGAATTTTCCTTCAGCGACTGCGATCTTCCCTGCGGTGAAGTCGAAATAAATCCCACATTGACCTACTCCATTTCGGGAAAGCAACGCCGACTTCAGTTAGATAATTACCGAGGAACAAAAAAGACACCGCTTCGAGTTACCATCGCCAAGGAGGGTTTACCAAAACTAACTGGTTGGCAAGCAGGTGATACCCATCTCCACAGTTCGCTGACCAATGATCAGATAGAATTTGGGGCATCACTGGAACAGACCCGAAAAGCAGCCCAGCTATTGGGATTGAATTTCATCACCGCTACCGATCACTCCTACGATCTTGATGATCAACCTGATGACTATTTAAAGAATGATCCTGAGTTGGAAAAATGGAATCAAAGTCGTGAACATATCACAACATTAAATAAAGAAAACCAGCTCACCATTATCCCTGGAGAAGAGATCAGTGTCGCCAACGCCAGAGGTGCTACGGTTCACTTCCTGCATTTTAATGATCCGGTCTATTTCCCAGGAAGTGGCGACAGTGGTGAAGACTGGCCTCAGCTCAAGTCTCAGTTGAGCATCGATGATGTGTTGGCGCAACGCTCCCCGCAAACGGTTTCCGTAGGTGCCCACACTGCCTATAAGTTCCCCTGGTTCCAGCGAGTGCTCCTGAAGCGTGGGTTCTGGGAATCTCAGGACCATAACAACCCTGAGCTTGATGGTGTGCAAATTTTATGCGGCACGCCAGCCTATTCAGCATTTCATACTTCAAGACAACTCTGGATTGATGCGCTGCTAAGAGGTCACAAACTGGGTGTCTATGGCGGGAGTGATGGTCATGGAAACTTCAACAGAAATTGGCATGTTACTCTACCTATGTGGTCACTGGGGACCCATGAGGATCAGATTTTTGCTCAATCCAGAACCATCGTCAGGAGCGATAGTTTAGACGCGTCAGCCATTGTGGATGCCATGAAGCACCGTCGTACTGCCCTGTCAACAGGTCCCATGGGAGATCTTACTATCACATCAGGGGGAAGTGCTTATGGAATTGGTGACACAATCAATGCAAAGAAAAATGAGACCCTCACAATATGCTATCGTGGTCTCAGTACGGAGGAGTTTGGGGTAGCAATGGATGTTACGCTATACGCTGGAGACCTTGAGGCCCGGGAGGAGACGCTCCTCTTTCACGATTCAGAGGTATTAGATGGATTTGAGATTACTCAGAATTTCATCATTCCAGGCAAATCCTATTTGCGTCTGGAAATCAGCAGCCATGGATCTCGTTGGCCAGGGATTTATGTTTCCTCCCCCATTTGGATTGAAGTATAACTTGTGAAGCGATTGAGATTCGAACTTAACGCTTGATTAAATGGGTGTTAGTCTCAATAAATTGCTGTGCATCCATACTGGCTGTGGGGTGCACAGGATCAGGTCCCTGGCGCATCATAATAATAAATTTGCCAATAGGGTTGGACGTCACAGCTTCAGCACCGAATGTACTCCGCACACTATTGTTCGTACCCCCTGACATAGAGGTATGGGTCTCAATTGTCAGGTCCGCCTCTGAAAACTCTTTTTCTGGTACTTCTTCATAACTTTCATCCTGGATGATGAGAAAATGGGAGAGCCCCTGCTCAAGCGTAAGCTCTGCACAGCGGAAGGTCAAATATGTCCGCACTTCATCGAGATCATTGTATTGGTTTCCTTCGAAGGTGACTTCAAAAGTATTTTCATTAATTTTATTTTCACTATACCCCCCACTGGCATTCATGGGTCTATAGGTCACTGCGCAGCCTAGAAACAGGATTATCATCGATACGGTTACAGCAATTTTCAAAAATGAATTCATGATTTCCCTCCACAAAATTATTATTACTTCTTATTGGCTTTTCTGACCTGCAATTCCATAGCCTTCCACTCAGCAGGAGAAAGTACATCAAGAAAGTTGAATTCACCTGCTCCTTTTAGCCATTCTCCGCCATCAATGGTAATGACCTCACCATTGATATATTGAGACTGATCTGAAACCAGATAGGCTGCCAGATTGGCCAACTCAATATGTTCACCAACGCGCTTCAGAGGTATTCGATCTATGAACGTCGCTTCCAGACCTGGTGGAAGGAGTCGATCCCAGGCCCCCTCAGTAGGAAATGGCCCTGGAGCAATGGCATTCATGGTAATCCCATACTTGGCCCACTCCACAGCCAAACTTTTCGTCAAGGTTTGAACGCCTGCTTTGGCAATAGCGGATGGTACCACGTAGCCTGAACCTGTTGTGGCGTAGGTCGTGACGATATTCAATACCCGGGCGGGTTGTCTGGACATGATCCAGTGTTTACCAAAAGCCAGAGTGGTATTGTATGATCCTTTTAATACAATATCAGTGATAACATCGAAAGCTTTGTGACTCAAAGCTTCCGTGGGACTCACAAAATTTCCAGCAGCATTATTCAGAAGGATATCAATGGATCCAAAGTGTTTCAGGGATTGTTCCAGAGCAGATTCCACGGCTTTGTAGTCACGGACATCCAGGGCAATGGGAAGGACTTCACCTCCAGTAGCCAACATCAGCTCGCGTGCTGCAGCTTCCAGGACTTCTAATCTACGGCTGGCAATAACAACATTGGCTCCCAGTTCAAGGAATCGGAGAGCCATGGATTTCCCCAGACCCGTTCCTCCACCTGTGATAAAAATAGTTTTTCCCTTGAGTAGATCATTTTGAAACATATGTCGGAACTCCTTTCCCATAACCTGCTCATCTAGAAACTGCGAAGCAAGAAATATTATCAAAATGTTGACATCTGGAGAATAAATTATATCTTACTTTGTTTTTTAAAGTACTTTATCAACAAGCGAGGAGTATATGATCAAAAAGAATGCACAGGATCCACAAGCACAACTCGATTTTATAAAATCAATCATGGATGATAGCCAGAAAGTATTGGCTGACAACGGGATGGGATTCATCGTCTGGGGCATTCTGATTCTGCTGGCTGGCTTGCTTTCCTTCATCCTGGACCAGTTCCAGATGTCACAATACGTAGGTTGGGCTTATGTATTTATAGTCAGTCTCGGATGGATATATATGATGTCCTATGATAGAAAACGGGAAAAACAAACTATAGGAAATCCCCTCATCAGGAAGGTTATTGGTTCCATTTGGATCGCCGTATTACTGTCAATGACCATTCTGGGTTTTGTCGGTGGCGCCAGTGGTGCCATAAATTTAGACTACATGTCAGCCGTCATGTATACCGTGTTAGGGACTGCCTACTTTCTCCAGGGAGTCATCACCGGGAAAATGTGGGTCCGTAATTTGGGTCTGGCGTGGTGGGGTGGCTCCATCATCTTGTTCTTCATTGAGGGTCCTGCAGCCATCACACTGATGATCCTCATGATGATAGGCTTGCAAATCGTACCTGGAATTATCTTTAATCGACAATGGAAATCTCATTTTTCTGAGGATTAATCATGACTGATTTTGACTATCAACAGATTGATGACCTGATCCATTCACGGATACGTCTGGCGGTTATTGCAGCGCTGCATACAATGGGTTCCGCCAGTTTTTCAATGATAAAGAAATCAGTGGGGGCCACAGACGGAAATCTCAGTGTACATATGCGCAAACTTGAAGATGCCGGATATCTTGAAGTTGAGAAATCCTTTGTTAAACGTAAACCTGTGAGTGTTTACAGTCTCACAACATCGGGTAAAGCAGCTCTAAAAGCATACATCCTATACCTGGAGAACATGCTCCCCCTGAAAGGAACAGGTGACTAAAATGAACAAGATATTCCTCATAATAATAATCGGGGTAAGTGCCATGACACTCCTGGCGAATGCACCTTCAGGTACATTAACCGGAACCATCACCGACCGTGACACCAAGCATCCCCTCCCTGGGGCAAATGTGATCCTTGAAGGAACCGAAATGGGTGCAGCCACAGACCTCAATGGACGATTTGAGATAAGAGGTGTCCCCGTTGGCAGCTATTCCATACGAGTCCACATGATTGGATACAAATCACAGGCTAGAGCCAATGTCCACTCCTTAGCCAACCGCCCTGGTGTGATAAATGTGGCTCTGGAGCCAACTGTACTTACTGGTTCAGACATCGTGGTCACCGCTGGTTATTTTGAAAAAGTCAAGGACGCCGCCACCAGTGTTCGTAGCGTTGATTTCGAAGAAATCCGCTCTGACCCAGTGGGTGCCTATGATATTCTCAGCATGATGCAATCGCTCCCTTCGGTAGTTTCAGGTGCAGATCAAACCAACGAGATCATCGTGCGTGGTGGTGCGCCTGGTGAGAATCTCTTTGTTATGGATCATCTTGATGTCCCCTACCCCGTGCATTACCCCGAACAGGGAGCAGGCGGTGGACCTGTCACCATGGTGAATACGGATTTTATCGAAAGAATCGATTTCTTCGCAGGTTCTTTCCCTGCCCGCTACGGGGATAAACTCTCCTCAGTCATGGATGTGACTGTGAGGGAGGGAAATCGGGAAAGTCATGAATCGAAGGTAAGTTTCGATATGGCCGGGTTTGGAGCTAGCCTTGAGGGACCAATGACCCCAAAAAGCTCGTATCTCTTCTCAGTAAAACGGTCTTTCCTGGACTTTGTTATCCAGCAGAGTGGACTCCAGGCAATTCCCACCTATTGGACCTTCCAGAGCAAATTGGTTTATGATCTTAGTCCCAAAGAAAAGTTGAGTCTTAACTATCTCGGTGGAATTGATGGCATCAATATTGTTGGCGAAGACAGCCCCCAGAACCGCGGTGCTGAAAACGTCGACTATGCCAGTCAACAGCACACATTGGGTCTGACTTATAAGAACCTCTACTCCCGTAAAGGCTATCTTCTGGCTTCCATTGGTCAGAATTATGTCACCATAAATATCGATGCCTTTCGGGTAACTGATGAAGAGAGTCACGACACTTTCTATGAGGGGATCACCGTAGAGCAGGAAATCATCTTTAAAGCTGATATGGTGCACAAGTTCAATAAGAAAATTGAGGGGAGTCTGGGGTTAAAATTGAAGATAGCCCCCAACACCTGGGATCTCATGTCCTTTAGTGACGAATTAATTCTCTATGGCTACGCTGCTGATTCTCTTTCTCCGGCCCTACCGGTCTCAAGAGATGTTTTTTACAGTCAATTCTTCGGAGATACAACAGCCGTTATCATGCCCTTTGACACCATTGCTACCTATTCTGGAACTGATACAACGTATAAGCAGATCTATAATAGCTTTGGTGTATATGGACAGGTGAAGTATAATCCCACTGCAAGATTGGAACTCACTGCAGGAGTTCGTCTGGAATACAATGCCTATATTGAAAAGTCAAATCTCTCTCCCCGGCTCAACATCAATTATCAATTCACTCATAATCTCAAAGCAAACATCGCTGCGGGACGTTATTTCCAGGCACCATTTAACGCCATGCTGATCTTTGGTGGTGAAGATACCAAGGCCCTGGACTTCTATCATGCCGATCAAATCGCCCTGGGAATGGAGTACCTCCCCTTCGAGGATACCCGCATTACCCTGGAGTATTATCAAAAAGAATTCAAAGACATGCCCATGGAGGAGATTCTTGTGGATCGAAACGGGGCAGATAGTTTGGGAGACTTTCGTAACATCGGCGCAGGTCGATCTGAAGGGATCGAGTTCTTTATTCAAAAGAAATTTTCAAAAAACTGGTACTGTACTTTCAGCTACAGCCATTCGGTGTCAGAAGGTATCGATCCCAGAAAAGCGGAGACCATCTACTATCCCTGGGATTATGACTACCGTGATGTGGTAAGCCTGGTTGGAGGCTATAAGATCCGCTATATGGATTATGACTGGTATAACAGGTATAAGGAAACGTTGTTTGCATCAGTAACCTCATGGTTGCCCATGGCCCCTGCTGATGAATTTGAGATTAGCTTTAGGCTAAGATATGCCGGTGGAAAGCCTTATACACCCAAAACCTATAATCACAATTACAGGAAATGGTACACCAACAGTTCAGATGATTGGAATACCAAACGTATGGGTGAATATTATCGCTTCGATATCATGTTGCTCCAGCGGTTCTATTTTGAGAAGCTGAACCTGGTTGCCTTCTGGGATATCATGAATGTCTTCAACCGAGATAACCCCTGGGACTATGTTTACAATGAAGATGGGACCAAAGATATCGCCTTACAATTCAAGACTTTTCCTATTGGTGGGATTACGCTAGAGTTTTAACAATCTACAGGTTATTGTGCTTTTAACCTTGTGCAGGTTCCAACACCTCGCAAGGTTACTTTTTGGTTTTAATTATGTCAAGAAATCAAAATAGTATACAATATTTCTCACGATTCATCGTCTATATAGGTGACATGCAAAGCCAAAGATCACAAAAAGCTGAATCACCACGCCAGAATAATGCGCGTCGAAAGGGTACGATTGTCCTTGAAGCCCGTGAATGGCTGCTCAATTCAGTCTCTGGGATGGTGCCTCGTTATGAAGATGCTGAAGATATTGTTCAGGATGTCTTCCACCAGTTTATTGGTGCTTTTGATGAGCTCCGCTCCCTGGAAGCAACCTCTGCCTGGTTGTATAAAACGGCCAGGAACAAGGTGAGTGATTTTTATCGTAAACGCGCCAGAACCCTTGAGGGAAGCCACAGCGCAGTTCAATCCGGTGATATTGAAGAAGGGCAATTTTTAGAGAACCTGCTTCATGATCCAGAGCTGCAACCTGCTTCTCTCCTCGATCAGTCTCAGCTTCAGGAACGACTTGAGGCAGCTATCGAATCACTCCCCGAACTGCAGCGGGAAGTATTTATCTGGCATGAAATTGAGGGTCTGAGTTTTAAAGAAATTGCCGAACTCACTGGAGATTCACAGAACACGCTACTCTCCAGAAAGCGCTACGCTGTCCTGGCTTTGCGTAAAAGGTTAAATGATTTATATGTATAATTTGAAAGGAAGATATCATGTGTAAACCATCAATAGGAAAAATGATTGGAATCGGTTTTTTTGTAGTCGCTGCAATCATTGTGTTTCCAGCAGTTACCATGCTGCTATGGAATTGGTTGATACCAACCCTGTTCAGTGGTCCCGTCATAACATATTGGCAGGCCCTGGGTCTCATCCTGCTCTCGAAAATTTTATTTTCCAGCGGTCATGGTGGAAGTCGCCATAGCAAATACCACAATAATGGTCCCTGGAAATCTCATCTGAGAGAGAAAATTGAGTTAAAACACAATCAAGAAGTTCAGACAGACGAGGCAACACCCTCAGAATCTGTTGAATTGGAAAAGGAATAAGGATATGAAAAAAGTAAAACTGAATAAAAGAATGGGACTGGGTCTACTCATTTTAGCACTTGTTCTGGGTATTGCAGCCTGTGGCACCCATCGTGGTCCACATCACATGGATCAAGCCAAAATGATGAAACGGATTACCAGGAAACTCGATCTGAACGAGATGCAGCAGGGAAAACTTCAGGTAGTCCTTGAAAATGCGTCAACCTTCAAAGCTGGTATGCTGGCAAATCACACAGAGCTAAGAGGTTCACTGAATGAAAATTTCAGGGCAGCCCAATTGGATGTTGATGTGCTAAACACACAGTTCGATGAGATTGAATCAGAATTTAGCGCTTTTCGCAAGGCCATGATCTCTGATTATGCTGAATTTCACGCCAGTCTCGATGACTCGCAGCGGGAAAAATTGGCTTCCAAATTTGAGAAGATGAGTGAACGACATTAACCTGTCCATATACCTGGCATACTGGCTTAATAAAAAGAGGTTGGAGTGATCCAGCCTCTTTTTGTCAAAGGTCAAAGGTCGAAAGTCGAAGGTCGAAGGTATAGGGGAGTATAACTTCTAACTCCTAACTCCTAACTCCTAACTGAACTTCTAAAGTGCTTTATCTATAGTATTCTTTCAAATAATCCTGAACCATACGTGTACCAGTAAACTGAACGCCGGTCTTAATCGATTCGCGCATGAGGCTCAGCCATTTTGTCTGATCATTGTAGTAGGTTGGAATTACCTGTTCTTCCAGTAGTCGATATAAGTGGTCTGCATCAGCGGCATCATTAGCATTGTTTACATCTCCAATAGCCCAGCCATTGATGCCATCCCTACAGCCTTCAGCCCACCAGCCATCCTGGATCGATAGATTGGGCACTCCGTTGAGTGTGGCTTTCATACCTGAAGTACCAGAGGCCTCGTTGGGTCTCAGAGGTGTATTCAACCAAACATCGACACCTGCAGTAATCAGGTTGCCTAGCCACATGTTATAATTTTCAAGAAACACGATCTTCACATCTCCCAGCAACTCCTTGGCCTGGAGTACAATATCTTTGAGAATCTCTTTGCCGTGGTCATCACGAGGATGGGCTTTCCCGGCAAAAATGAATTGCACTTTCCCCTTGGCCAGACGAATCAATCGTTCTTTATCATGAAAAATCAGCCGGGCGCGTTTGTATTCTGCAGCTCTTCTGGCAAAACCAATGGTCAGTCGCTTCTCGGAGAGTGCTCGTTGTGTTTGGGAATTTGCATAATCCAGAAGAAATTTCTTCTGACCGCGGCTGGCAAACAGTAGTTCCTCATCTGGAACAGAATCAATCTCCAGTAAACGAGTCGGATCCTGACGCCAACCAGGTAGATTTCGATCAAACACTTCTCTGAAAATTTTCCCAACCCAATATCTGTGAAATACACCATTGGTTACATGACCAATATTAAAATTTGGAAACTGTTGCCGGGCAACTTCACCATGCAGTTCGGATACGCCATTAGCGCTGCGACTGAAATAAAGTCCTAGTTCCGTCATATGGACACGACTATTGAGTACCATTGAGGGCAAATTCAGTTTTTCAGGAAGAAGATCACCTATCAGCCGCTTGACCCGATCCGAGGCAAAGTGATCATGACCGGCGGCGACAGGAGTATGGGTTGTGAAGTGGCAACGTTTCCTGACTTCTTCTTCATCGCCATTAAATTCCTTCAAAAGCTCCAGAGTAAGAAACGAACAATGACCCTCATTCATGTGGTAGGTTGAAAAATCTTGATATCCCAAATTGCGCAGCGCACGAATACCAGCAAATCCCAGGACTGCCTCTTGAAGAATCCGATGATCCTTGCCACCTGCGTAAAGTCTTAAGGTGATGGTTCGATCTTCTTCATTATTGCCATCCACATCCGTATCCAGCAACAGAATATCAATTGGTGTACCATTTATCCCTACAAAAGTATATTTCCAAACCTGGACATGAACTTCACGACCCCGGAGGGGCAAGGTGATCGTTCCATCCAGTTTTTCCAGAAGTGGATCGGGCTCAAAACGAGGATAATTCTCCGTCTGATTCCCTTCCTCATCCATTCTTTGCTTGAAATAGCCCTCTTTGTACATCAGGGTTACAGCAACCATGTTTACGTCTAAATCTGCGGCAGCCTTAATATGGTCACCTGCTAATATTCCAAGTCCCCCACTATAAGTGTGCAGACTTGGAGAAATCCCGATTTCTGCACTGAAATAGGCTACAGTGGCTTGATTATTTGACATTTATTCCTCTTGTTTATTTAAATATATTTATGCTCAGGAGTAGCTCCAGTTCAAGAGACTCTCCCGGGCTAAGGTTTAATTTCCAATGTGGCAATAGTGCCGAAGCCTGGTAGACTCGTTCAAATCCTGCTTCAGACATGGAGACAGTTTCAATGGGAGAACGCCATAATTGACATTTCTCTGAAAATTTTATGTTTATTTTAAAATTATCCCACTCATTTATCAGTGCAGCCGTTTGTACATCAGCCTCATCACCTTGAGAATTCAAGGGTCCAACATTATTGCCATTCACCAGATAGTACCGGTCGGGACTGTTCCCTCCCAGAAGCCCAAAATTCAATTCAAGGCCATAGTGCTGATTAATGCTGACCTCTCCCTGATTGGAAATAGCAATTTTTATTGATACATCATTATGATGAAGTTCTACTTGTTTTTCAATTTTGATTTGAGACTGATCAACAAATCCTGAAGTGTTAATCTGTACACCAGCTTCTCGCTGTGTAACGGTACTCGCAACCCTGGAATAGTTCTTCTGCAAAGCTCCAGTATAGTGGGCATTCTGGGATTGATCAGAGTTAAAAATATGGTCGATGAGGCCATGTCGCTTATAGCTATCGACAAACAATTTATCCTGCAGCCCCTCTTCTTTGGTCAGTACAATATCGTGAATGGACCCACTTGCATTTGGGTCATTGCTGGCCTGGGCCAATTTCTCATGATAATGCTCAGAGTAGCGTTGGAGGTAATTTGTGACATTGAAATAAGCTGGCAGCCAGTCTATCTCACGGATGTGACCTTTATCGGCGGAAATGAATAGTTGTACAGTATCTGATCGTAAACGGTATTCTTTCACCCCATCACTATCAATATCAACCAAGCCAGGGAAGCTGCCTCCTGAAGCCAGAAACCTTTCTTCGGCCTTGAGTAAATGTTCATAGATGGCGTGACGTAGATGTGGAAGGTAGAGCCCACCAAAGACACCGTGCCAGTAAGCACAATTGCATTGTGCCCGGTACAGGTCATCCCTGAGGTCTGAGGGTATGCCCCCTTTGCTCTCCAGTTGCTTCATATTGAGTGAAAGAAACTGTACACGCTTTTGCATCCAGTTGGACTCAGGATATTTTGTGAAGAAATTACGCCACATACCCCCCTTTATAAAGGGTCTGCTCTCATCAGACTTGCCCTGATCTTCCATCTCATGAATAAAATGATCCATCTGTCGGCCCAGATCTGTTTGTAATGTCCATTGGGACATCTCGAAATATGAGGAGGTGGGTATATACACCAGATCCCGAGGGATATGATTTGAATGATACGCTTTAAATGTGGTAGTGGTGATCCATTCTGAATTTTCACTTAACAAAGTAAAAAATCTTTCCAGCCATTTCTGGCCATACACGGTTTCCCAGGTTCCAGGCCATATGCCGAATTTTTCGCCATCATCTGCCATAACCACCAGGCTATTACCATCTTCTGAGGCATAACTCTTTAATATATCTATGGCGACCTGAGGATCTTCAAAGGGCATGGCATAGCGCATTTTCTGACTGATGGGAAAGACACTGAGGACTTTGCCTTCCTGCTCTGTGAAATAATATCCGTTCAAATTTTTGGGGTCAGCACCTGTGGTCAGAAAGTGGTAGTCATCTACAACCATGTATTCAATATCAGCTTTGTGTAAACTCTGTGCGAGGTGTGGTTCCCACACGCGCTCGGTGAGCCAGTTACCTTTAATTTCATAATTCATTTGCTCCAGAGCCCAGTCGTTCATTTTCTTAATTTGACCGACTTGATCTGCTTCTGGAATCATGGCCAGGATAGGTTCATAAAATCCACTGCCCAAAACTTCAATATTTCCTCGATCTACCAACTTCTTGAAAAGCTCCAACACGTCAGGGCGATGTCCTTCAAGCCACTCAATGAGAGATCCACTGAAATGGAAGGCCATGCTGATATCTGGAAAATTTTCAAGGACTTGTAGAAATGGCAAGTAGGAACGATCACAAGCATCATGAAAGACGTTGTCAAAATTTCCCACGGGTTGGTGGTTATGTATTCCAAATATGAATTGGACTCTTTTCATTCTTTACAATTCCCGCTATGCAGATTGAATTATTGCTTTTTTAGACAATAGAGCCGGTCGTAAAAACAACCGGCTCCAATTGTCTGAAATGGATATTTGTTTACATACCCTTAAACAAGTTGATCAAGTCAACAACGCGGTTTGAATAACCCCATTCGTTGTCGTACCAGTTCAATGTCTTAACAAAACGGTTTCCCACAACCCTTGTATATGCTGCATCATATATGGAGGAGTATGGATTTCCAATAACATCAGAAGAAACCAAATGATCTTCACTGTACTGGAGTACATTCTTCATTCGATCAGTCTTGGATGCGGCCAGAACAGCGGCATTGATATCTTCAACCGTCACATTGCGATTCAATTCAACAATGAGATCCACAACGGAACCATCAGCTACAGGAACACGAGCTGCAATACCATCAAGCTTACCTTTGAGTTCAGGAAGTACTTTACCTACTGCACGGGCTGCGCCTGTTGTAGTAGGAATGATGTTCTCAGCGGCAGCACGGCTACGACGCCAATCTGAGTGAGGAACATCAGCAAGACGCTGATCATTGGTGTAGGCATGTGTGGTTGTCATCACACCTTCAACGATTCCAAAAGCATCATTGAGGACTTTAGCCATTGGGGCTAAACAGTTGGTTGTACAACTGGCATTGGATACGATTTTGTGCTCAGGTTTTAAACCATCTTCATTGACACCTAGAACAACCGTGTAATCCACATCATCCTTTGCAGGAACTGTCAAGATCACTCGTTTTGCACCGGCTGTTAAATGTTGGGTCAAGGATTCTTTAGTTCTAAAGACACCTGTTGCCTCGATGACAACATCAATATCCAGCTCTTTCCATGGTAAATCAGCAGGATTACGTTCGCTGATCATTTTTACGGTGTCATTTGCAGTATGCAATACATCACCTTCTAAATGAACTGTTGCGTCCCCAAAACCACCCATGACAGTATCATATTTAAGGAGATAAACCAGAGCTTCACGCTCGAATAGATCATTGATGGCGACGACGTTGATGTCTTTACGTTTATCTAAAATCCGAAATACGGAACGACCGATACGACCGAATCCATTAATTGCTACTCTCATGCAGCACCTCCTTTTACGCCGAGCTTGCCATAAGCAAGAGCTAGATCGACTAGACGTCCTGCCTGGCCAAGACTGTTATCATACCAACTAAGAGTCTTCACCATTCGCTTACTTGATTTCATAGTACCCTTGGTGTCAAAAAGCAAGGAGTGGGCATTTCCTATCACATCGCTTGATACGATAGGATCTTCAGTAATTTCGATATATCCACCCAATGTTTTAGCGGCTGTACGCATGGCATCATTAACCTGTTCAACAGTGGTCTCACCCTTAGTGAGGACACAAGTCAGGTCAAGAAGTGATCCCATAGGCACAGGAACATTCAGGGCTGAACCTTCAATTTTCCCCTTAAAACGAGGTAAAATATGCTCCATCCAATAGGGGCTGATATTGACATTAGGAATGATGTTTTCAGCAGCTGAACGACTACGTCTGAAATCTGAACCAGCTGTATCGCGTAATGGCTGGTCACTTGTGTAGGCATGGATAGTGGTCATCATGGCATATTCAATACCAAATGCTTTGTCAAGAATATCCAGCATCAAAGCCAGGGCGTTTGTAGTGGCAGATGCTGCAGAAACGAGTTTATCACTAGCTTTCATGCTGTCATCATTCACGCCCATTACGATGACTCGATCAATATCATCATGGGGAAGTGAACCAAGGATAACCCGCTTGGCACCTGAATCCAGGTGAGCCTGCATGGCCTCGCGTGTGCGGTATTTGTGGGTTGAATCAATTACGATATCAACATCAAAAGCATCCCAAGGGACATCTTTGGGTGCCACACCATGGATGAGACGCGCCTTTTGATCGCCAACAACAAGGTAGTTTCCTTCAAGCTGTGCGTCTACAGGATCTCTTCCATCATTTTTTAGCAAATAGTGAAGAATATCGGAGCGACCAATATCACTAATTGCAACAACTTGCATTTCAGGCTGATCCAGGCTTAAACGGTAGACATCTCTACCGATCTCGCCAAATCCCATTAGCCCGACTCTAATCTTACTCATAGAACGTGCCTCCATTTCGATCCCTTTTCAGGTGGGAGCGATTGTTAAAGGTTATATATATTTTCAATGATCAATTCTGCTTTAAGTGTATAATTGCTTCGTGATCCTCACTAAGAAGATCGTCCAGGTTGTAAATTTCCCCATGCAGCATTCCGGTAATCACCGGATTCATATCTAGCTTGTAGCGTTGGCCGAAGAGAGTGAGATCCAGAATGATATAATTAAGAGCGATTGAAACGATGGCTGAATTTCGTGTCCAGGCAACCTTATTGGTAGGTAACATTTCAACACCTCCCAGGAGGGCTGAATCATGATCAACCACCAGGAGAATCTTGCTGCTCCATACATCTTCCAAACGTTTACTATCCAGATTGTAGGCAAAAACAGTCCCTACATCTACAGGGATATCGCAAAAAGAGAAGATGACAATATCCACACCACGTTTTTCAGCAGCAACCAGATCGGCATGCAGCTTACTATACTCGGTGATCCAAATGGATAAGTATACTGATTTTTCTGCATTTTTAATCATATGTCTCGCACGGTCAATCATGCTGTCATAGCCACGAATATTCCACAGGTCACCGACCTCAAGATCAGTATTGACATTTTTTAGCGAATCTTTGAGCGTATCCAGATTGGTGGTAAAATTATTCTCCAAAACATCAAATAGATGATCGGGAGGCAAAGGGATATACCTGGTTGGATTGGAGTCCACGCAACTCACCATACCCGTGGTCTCCAAGCGCTTTAAAATCTCATAAATTGCAGATCTAGGGATTCCAGATTTGCCACTTATCTCATAACCTGTGGCAGGATTATTCTGTAAAAGGCTTAGATATGTTTTAGCTTCGTTGGATGTAAATCCGAATGATTTTAGAGCGGGGAGTAGATTGTCATTCATTAGCGTGTCTCACTTCTTAGTTACGCTTAATATATCCGCCAATTATGGCCTGCATAGTATTTTTTAAACCCCTAAAATATTTTCTTCAAGAAAGCTGAATCCTTCGTTTTCCTTTCATCATACTCGACACCACAATACATTGCCGCCCATGAAAAAATTCACCACTCTCATTACTCACTATCCAAAGACCATTATATTCATCAATCTGCTGGTGATTACATTATTAGCCCTACCCATATACAAGATTCACATTAACCCAGATCTGCAGGCACTGATTCCATCTGATGACCCGGATGTCATCCGTATGGAAGAACTTGAAGAAGAATTTGGTGGTTTGGATGTCATTCTGATCAGTTACCATTCAGAAGATGTCTTTTCACGCGAGGGACTGGAGATGATCGAAAATCTGAGCTATGATCTTGAAGGGCTCCCAGAAATCGATCACATTATTAGTCTGACCAATTATGAATCTATCCTCAGCGATGATGAATCCATGACAGTGGATAAATTCATACAAGAATTTCCAAGCAGTCAACATGAGAGTGACTCCCTGGCTCAATGTGCTATTGCAGATCCCATGCTGGGTCGTCTTCTTGTATCTGCCGATCGTGAATATACCGCTATTATCATTTATCCAAATCCAGATACTGATGAAGTCACAACAGTAAGTGCGATACAGAATCTTCTGATTCCCTATCAAAAAGAGAAGCATGATCTGAGATTGGGTGGAATGCCAGTCATCCGAGCACAAATATCTGATGATATTGGTCACGACACCAGCACCTTTATTCCCGCAGGCATGCTCCTGATTGCGGTTTTACTTTATTTTAGTTTTAGATCCCGCCGTGGCGTGGCACTGCCCCTGTTAGTCGTTCTGCTATCTATTTTGGGGACGCTGGGACTAATGGCCTGGCTTGGGCTCATGCTATCCGTGATTTCAAGTATTATGCCCATCATGCTTATTGCCGTGGCCAGCGCTTACGGCATTCATATTATTACTCGCTATTTTGAAGATTGTGCTGTGCTTCCAGATGATGCAGATAGCAAAGAGATTGTTACCAGTGTGATTGAGCATATGCTGAGGCCCTTGTTTCTGGCAGGTCTTACTACAGTAATTGGATTTCTATCCCTGCTATCCCACATTTTGCCTGCTTCCCGTGAAGTCGGTGTATTAACCGCTTTCGGTGTGGCATTGGCATTCGCTATCTCGATTACCTTTATCCCTGCTGTGTTGGTATTGACTCAAAAACCAAGCTCTGACAGACAGGATAAGAACACAGCGAATCGATTACTTTCAAGGATATTGGTAAGAATAGGGCGTCTGGTTTTCCATCATCGCACAGTCATATTTTCTGCCTTTACCGTGATTACCATCATAGCGGCCATTGGCATTCCAAAGGTCGAGCTAGACAGCAATCCACTCAATTATTATGGTCTAGATTCAGATGTCCGAGTGATCAACAATATCATAGAAGAACGTTTTGGTGGAAGTACCACCATGTCGGTGGTGGTTGAAGGAGATATAAAATCTCCTGAGGTGCTGAATCAGATTGATCAAATTCAAAAATTTCTAGAAGGTCGTGAGGGTGTCGGCTACACACTTGCCATCACAGATTTTGTAAAACTAATGAACCAGTCCATGAATGGCGGTGATCCAGCCTTCTATACCATTCCAGATTCCCGTCAACTGGTTTCTCAATATTTATTATTGTACTCGTGGGAATCCAGCGATGGCTATCTTGATTCTTATGTGGACTATGATTATCGCACTGCCCAAATCGTGATTCGACTAAATACCATGGATGTGTATTACATGGTAGACCTTCAAGAGGAACTCAATCAATTCCTCAACCAGAACATCCGTGTTGACAACAAGCCCAAGAGTGAGGGGTATGCCGTACTTCTGGGGAATCTGATGCCCATGATGGTGAAAGGTCAGATACGTAGTCTGGTATTATCAGTAATCCTGGCAGCTCTAGTGACGGGTCTCGTATTTAGATCATTATCAGCGGCCCTTATCAGTGCCATGCCGCTGGCATTCGCCATAACAGGTGTCTTCGGATTGATGGGATATTTGGGTATCTACTTAAATACGGCAACATCCATGCTCAGTTCCATCATGATTGGAATTGGTATTGATTATACGATTCACTTCTTGTTCCGTTTCAGGACGGAGATTCGGAATGGCCTGGGTGACGAAGAAGCCATTGTTAAAACTCTGAGTACGACAGGCCAGGGCATCATTATTAATGGTTTTTCTGTGATGATGGGCTTTGCGGTTTGTATGCTATCTACTTTTATTCCCATCTTTTTCTTTGGCTGGCTAATTTCAGTTTCCATTTTTATGTGTTTGATTGCAGCGCTTACCCTCCTTCCATTGGTGCTCATTCTCACTCGTCCAAAATTTATTTTTAGCAGATAAAATGCATAAATCTTGCTTGCGTAGAGAATAATTTTGCCTAGATTGGAAACGTATGACACTGAAAACGTTTCCATCGGAACCTGCCACCAACACCCCTGAAGAGCACATCTTAGCCCATGGGTTGCGCTCTATTATTAATGAAGGCGTGCGAGGCTTTACTGTTGAATCTCTGGCTAGGGAATTGGCTATGAGCAAAAAAACCATCTATAAATACTTCCCTACGAAGGAACGGTTGCTTCGAGAAATCTTCTTATTTGTCTCAGGCCGAGTCACTCGATGGATACAAGAGTTGGTGAATAGGGATGCTAACCCTATCGAGAAATTCCAAGAGTTAGTCCTTACTATTACCAAAAATCTCACATTAGTTAGCCCTACACGCTTTTCTGATATTAAAGCGAGACACCCTGCTCTATGGCGAGAGATAGAGCAATTCAGGTTGGATCGACGCGATGATTTCCTCATCCTCCTTCAGGATGCCCAAAACCAGGGATATATAAGAAAATCCTTGGAAGTCGAGCTTACTGCCACCCTATTTATGAATATTATCAATTCAGTTTTTCAACCAGAATTCTTTCTAAACAACCGGGTTACACCGGCTCATGTAGCCGAGACCTTCCTGGATATATTTTTGCGGGGACTCATGACCGAAAAAGGCCTTAAGCACTTGGAGGAGAGCAAATGAAACAGTGGTATGTGAATCAGTCTGTTGAACACCCCTGGCGCAGTACCATTCTGTCAGTATTAATCACCCTGCTCATGGGAACAGGAATTCAACATTTTGTAATCGAAGACGATTTTATGAAAATGCTGCCCCAGGATATACCATCTATGGTTACCTGGAATGACCTCAAAGACGAGTTCGGAAGCACCGAACTCATGTTTCTGGGATTTGGGAATCGTGGCGTCGACGCGCTAAACCCTAAAAGTCTCTCAACACTATGGGACCTTACCCATGAATTGGAGGAAATCGAAGGTGTTGATGAAATCATGTGTATCTCAACCGCTGATAAAATGGAGAGTCTTGATGGATTTCTGGAAGTCTCCTCCCTGCAGGAATATCGAGATCTGGATGATAACGAAATTGCTGATTTAAAAAAATATCTGGGTGAGAACCCAAAAATAAAGACCCGGAGCTTAAGCGAAAAAGGCGATTATTTTAATGTCATTGTCCGTCCAATGGTTGGGACAAAAGGCGATCTTCTGGTAAGCAACCTCAAAAAAGTGGCTGATAAATATCTTGATGACTATGATGTCCATTGGGGTGGACAGGCATATATCACGGGGACCCTACCTGCCCTGATCAGAGTAGATGTCATGAGTCTCATGCGCGCAGGCTTGATCGGAATGCTCCTTATCCTCCTGTTTAGTTTTCGCAATGTCTCAGCTGTGTTTTCTGTGCTCATTACTATTCTCATGTCCATGATATTTATGATTGGCTTCAACGGGTGGATGTTCTACCTCACAGGATCGGATTCTTTTCTATTTGGTATTTTGAACACATCAATGCCCATTATTCTCTTAACAATTGCCAATTCATACGGCGTACACGTTATCACCAAGTTTTTTAGAAAAATGCGTAGCAACAAGGATGCTAAAGCCGCTGTAGAGGCTAGTGTCAGTGCCCTTTTACTTCCCATCTTTCTGGCTGCAACAACCACGGTCGCGGCATTCCTTTGTATGGTATTTGCTCCACTGGAATCCCTGCTGGGTTACGGCATTTCCATTTCAGCAGGAATCGTCTGGGCCTTGATTCTTTCCACTCTATTTCTCCCCTCCATTCTGGTATTAAAAAAATGGAACCCAAAATCCAGTGCCGTTTCCAATGCCAGTCATTTTGAAAGATTTGTCATCGCTTTTGGAGAACACGTCATCAAGCGCCCCAAAGCAATATTGATCGGTGGTGCCGTGGTGGTGATCATTGGAGCTCTTGGCATATTCAAACTAAATATTGAAGTCAATGTGAAATCATTTTTTAAACCAGAGAACCCCATACGTCAAAGCCTAGATTTTATGGATAGTGAGATGACTGGGACCATGGATCTACAACTGCTGATCAATGCGGACTTAAAATCTCCTGAGGTGCTTAAAAAAATAGAAAGTATTCAGCTGTTCATGGAAAAGCATCCCTCTGTAAGTCTTTCCATTTCGATTGCCGATATCATTAAACAGATGCACCGCATGATCAATGACAACGATCCGGCATTCGAAACCATACCTGACTCTCGGGACAAGGTAAATAACCTGTTTACCATGTATTCCATGTCTGGCGATCCTGATGATTTTAGCAGCCTGGTTGATTATGACTATAAAAAGGGTCTCGCCACCTCCATGATGCGGGCAATTTCCACCAGGGAAGTAGTTAAACTGGTTGACGAAATTGAAGCTTTCCTCCAGCAGGATCATTACAGTGATCTCAATATAACTATCACCGGTATGCTGATTGTGTTCAGAGATCTGGTAGGACTGATTATCCGGAGTTCATTCATCAGTATTTTCGCCTCTATTCTTATCATTGCGCTGATTGCTTCCTACTTCTTTAAGCACTGGATTTGGGGTTTGCTAGCTGTTGTCCCCTTAAGTTCTGCTGTAGTCCTCAACTTCGGTCTCATGGGCATCTTTGGTATTGATTTAAACCACGTGACGGCGTTACTGTCAGCCATCATCATTGGAGTCGGCGTAGATTTTGCCATTCACTATATCAGTCAGTTTAGGACTCATTTGCATCGGCATGGTGTTGAAGGAAACCTCAGTGCCGAAACCATGCGCGATGTTGGATTCCCCGTTATTCTGGATGCCGCATCAAACATGGCTTTCGGAGCACTCTTGTTTTCCGAGTTTGTACCCATGATGCATATGGGTGGTCTCATGGTTTTCGCCATGATTTCCACATCGGTGGCAACGTTGACATTATTGGCTGTGCTATTGGAAGTAAGTAAATATTATCTGGCACGGGTGGAAGGTGTCCGGATTACAGCTCAATCTTAATTTTTGAACAAAAGGATTAGAAACATGAAACTATTATCAAGAAGTCTGATTACCACATTGCTCATCACTTTGCCCTTGTTGCTGTTTGCACAGACCGGATATGAGTTAGCCAAAGCCATGGAAGACAAGGCTGCTCCCGCAGACATGAAATCAAATATGACTATGGTTCTGACCAACAAACAAGGCAAAACCAGGGAATCAACCA
Source organism: Candidatus Neomarinimicrobiota bacterium (assembly GCA_016784545.1). Lineage (NCBI taxonomy): Bacteria > Pseudomonadati > Fidelibacterota > Fidelibacterota bacterium. The sequence goes on along the minus strand of JADHUM010000008.1, from coordinate 20,495 downwards.
TTCGTTCCATTACTGCCGACGACAACAAAAAACAGATCATCTGGTTTCTGGCTCCAGCTGATGACGAGGGTGTTGCCTTTTTGAAAATTGAACATGCCCAGAAAGATGATGAAATGCGACTCTGGCTCCCTGCATTTAAGAAAGTTCGGCGCATTTCATCCAAGAAAAAAGCCGATTCCTTTATGGGCTCCGATCTAAGTTATGAAGATATGACTTCTCGGGAACTGGATGAGTACACCTATGAAATCCTGGGTGAGAAAGTGGTGGATGGGATTGACTGTCATATTCTGGAGAGCACACCGAAAGAAGGGGTCACACGCACCTATAAAAGATTTGTCACGTGCGTTAGTAAGGCGGATCTGGTCTCCATATTGGATGAGGCTTATGATACACGCGATAGTCTGCTAAAGCGTCGGGTGATGAAATATCGTAAAGAAAAAGGCTATGACCTACCTATTGAAATCTTTGTAGAAAATGTTCAGAAGGGCACCAATACGCGTCTGGTTTTTAGCAGCCAGGAAGTAGATACTGGTGTTGAGGAAGATCTCTTTCAAGAAAAGAATTTAAAACGCATGCCCAAATAGGATCAAGCGATGAAAAACCTAATATCTGCCCTCGCAATACTGGTGCTGGTCCCCCTGGCCACCTTTGCTCAATTCAATATTTCAGGTGATGTGACACCTTCGGGTATGTTGAGAATAAGTGATGCTTCCCTCATTGATCTCCCCTTCCGTCTGGGAAACATCTCAGTCGATTATGCCTATGGAGATTTTGAATTGAAGACTGTCACTGCCCTGGAAACACGCTGGAAAGATCCTGAAATTAACGAGGATATGTTTAAACTTAGAGAAGCTTATCTCCTGTGGTATCCTGCTTTTGGTGAAGTAAAACTGGGCAAAATAATCCATGCCTGGGGCGCGGCTGATGCTAACAACCCCACAGACAATCTAAGCCCCTATGACTATTACTATATGTTTCTGACTGGAACCGACAGGAAACTGGGATCCATGAGTCTGGCTGCAAAAACATATATCAGTGATTTTCAAATAGAAGTGGTTGCATTACCAGCGTTTGAGGCAAATCGCTTTCCCCTTAATGAGCCTGATTTTCCCATTAGTATTCCCATTCCAGAAGGGGCTCAATATTTTTATCCAGAAAATGAGTTTGAAATTGGTGGGCGTATACAGTACGCCATGGGAATCGGAGATCTTTCCGCCTCATATTTTAAAGGCAACGATCGATCCTTCTCACCAGCAGGATTGGAAATCAATCTGGCACCTCTATTCAGCGGTGGTGCACCAGAATTTACCAGCCATTTAACCTACAGAGAAACAGACGCTTTTGGTCTGGATGCAGTCATTTTTCCCGGCAATTGGACACTGAGAAGTGAGCTGGCTTATTTTCGTACCCAAACCCCGGATATTGATTACAGCATGTCTAAATTCACCTATGATGCAGAGTATCTCCAATCTGTAATTCAGGTCGAATATGCCTTCCCCAACACGGTGCAACTCATGGCACAATTTATTAGCAACAATACCCAGAAAATTGAATCTGCCATGGAAAAGGATGGCAATTTTCAAACCATTGAGTTTATGCTTCAAGACACCAGCAACCACGCCCTCGATCCACTTCGGGCGCAGTTTTCACAAATGGGTATCCCTGAATTCTCCTCAGGAATGGGTACACCCTTCGCCTTGATCGCAGATCAGGTCATTATTCTATCCTCCATGGTTACCCTCCTTGATAACTCACTGGAATTAAGGGGAATGTTCATGGTTAATCTCGAGGAGACTGGTTACATGGCCAATATCGGATCGACCTATTCACTCATGGAAGGACTCAATCTGGAGACCTCTCTGGGCTACTTCATTGGCGGGGATGAAGAGGGAAATCGCTTTAAACAGCTGGAGGATTTTTCAAATCTAAGCCTAGGACTCAGCTATAGTTTTTAGGATATTATACCAATAAATGAATAAGTTTGATCGCAAATATAAGAAAATCGCCCAGCGAATATCACCGCTGGATCTGACCAGCAATTTTTCGCAGGAAGATTTAAGCTGGGATAATTTTTTTACTGATAGATCAAGTAGAAACTCAAACTCACTCTTCCTTGGGAAGTATTCTAAAGATGGAATCAAATTTGTCATCGAACGCTTTGGACTGGATCGGCAGGCCCGCCATCGTGGGATCAGGCACCTTGATGTTGTGGTGGACACAAAGGATCCCTTCCGACACAGGTTAACCATCTACAATGGACGAACCCGCGATCGCCATCACATGGTCATGGATTTTGTCGCCAGGTACCAGCATCTGGTTCCCAAGGACATCGATGCAGAAAATGAGTATGGCCTTCAGCTAAAAGTTCTAACCATAGAGTGGCTCCTGTTACAGAACCCAAAGGCCATATTTTCCAATCGGAGACACCCGCTTCCTGGTCAAAGCTATCCAGGTTTAGGGCTTGGAGATCAATTGATGGCCCTGTTTACCCTTATGGGGCGTCATCTTCAGGTTGATGGAATTATCAATGTTCCAGAGTATTTTCACACCGGCCTCATCTTCAGCAAACGCTTCGTATTTTTAAGCCCCTATGTTCAAGCTCTGGTTTACCAAATTGCTCAGGATTTATGGAAAAAATATCGACTGGCTGTAATCGCATGGGCCAGTGCCACTGATAGCATCATCAATATTGAAACAGGTCAACCGCAAATATGGGAACCCCGTCGACAAATCATTCCCATCCAGAGTCACTTGAAGCAATATTTTAAATCAGATGAATACACAAGTATTGCCCAGAGTTTGAAGCAGGAGAGAGTCTTCGCCCTGGACGAAGAAAAATTGCGGAATGCCCTTTCTAAAATGGAAAAGCCTCCGTTTCAGTTTTAATCTACCACTTGAAAATCAGGGCAATTGAATTACTGAAGATTCCCAGGTGGTCTTTTTGATTTGGGAGCTATTCCCCTTGGTATCACCCCGCATAAAGTTTGCCAACAGGATGGTTGTTAACAACGCCAGTACAGTAATGATGATTTGAACTGATGCACTTTCCTTTTGTTTTTCCCCTCGAAATGATTTCATTGAGTAAACCAGTTTTCCTTTTCTGCTTTGATCATTAATCTTTCAGCCAGCACCTTCTCATAGAGATTTTCAGGATAATATGGGAGGTCTGGGTTGGGTGTCGTTGTTATTACCCTCGTTAAGAGGTTGTAAAAGAGATTTTTATCCTGGGTCTTGGGACAGTAGTATTGAGCCATGAGTGTATAGTTCCCCAGATAGTTGGGTGAAACTCTGATTGCTTCATCAAAAGCTTTCCGCATACCAGTTGTATCATTTTCTGTTTCTGGATCTCGTCCCAATAAAGCACCTTTATAGCGATAGTATGCTCCGTAGTAAAACGTCGAATCCAGGTCATGGATATGCTCCAGGGTTGCCCATATGTGCTCTCGCTGTCCCATTCTAACCAAACTACTTTTTGTGGCCAGCCATTGTCCATAGTTGGCCAAACCCCAATAAAGCGCTTCAAGGGAGTTTTTGTCGAGTCCACGTACCGCCATACTCTCTTCACCCGTTGAAAAGAGAAGATTTCGGTAGTCACTATTCTGCCTGAGAACTGTCTGGCTGACTTCATAACCCCTCAGGAAAAGACTATCTCTTTTCAGTGGCGATTCAGTCAAATATTGGCCACGAAAATAATAGGCTTTGGAAAGTTTTGCCCAGAGCTGAATAGATGTTGAGTCAGATTCTGATAGCTGCCGAAAAAGTTCTAGAGCATATTCCGCATTTGCTTTGTCAGCCCTCAATAACCAGAGGCTATCGGCATTTTCAATATTGATTTCTACTGGGAATGCTGTGTCAGGTATTGCAGGAATATCAGTTGAGGAGCAAGAGATTAAAATGGTTGATAAAAATATAAAAACAAATTGTCGCAAAGCGATATAGCCTTCCCCATTGTAATTACCCCCCCTCCTGAAAAACGGCCAAATATAGCTTGCAATACTCAACTATTACAAATGCTGTTTAAACAATTCTAGTTTTATTATGTAAAGCTTATATCAGGGGAAATGCCAGGGTCCAAAAACGATGTTTCACTTATTGCTCCAGTATCAATTCAACCAGAATAACCAAGTCTCTGATGTCAATGAAGGTATCCCTATTGGTGTCAGCTAATTCTTGAAGCTCGTCATCTAGTTCAAGGTTTGATATGATGGCTTCTAATAGAAAAACAGCATCAGATACATTGATTTCACCATCCCTGGTAACATCACCTAAAACAAAACCAGATCCCCAACCCAGTACAGCCAGGTTGTCGACTTTAAATCCATCACCCTCAAAATACGTATCACTTACCAATTGAAAGGCCAATGTGAGAGAGGGGGTTCCTTCAAATTGGGATAGTGAGAGCTGGTCTTCAATCCATCCCTGAGTTCCATGATACCCATGTTCTCCCAGCGGCTGGACAGAACTTCCATTTCCAGGAGTCGTGAACTCACCACGCAGGGCTGACCAGTTTATGCCCCCATCAGCCGAGGCCAATACTTGACAAAAATCCCAGCCGAATTCTATATCCCAACTGGCATCAAATTGAAGGACTGGATTACTATATCCTCTAAGATCCAGGGGGTCACTGAGAATGATATCTGAGGTGGTTTCCGCATCGTAAAAACCTGATGGAGAATCTGTCATATATCGCCTCAGCCCATCAGCTCCGATTTCAATCCCCCAGGTTTCAGAGATCCAATTTGAGGCATCTGTTTCGAAATCGTCAAAAAATATCGTATCAGGACGCCCAATGATCCACTGAAGTGTATCTACCCCGATCTCATAACCAGCCATTTCAATGGATAATACAAGCTGAGCAATTTCACCAGATTGGGCGTTGATCTCGAAGCTTAAACTGTCGGTTCCATAGTCATGCATGGCCTGAGATGATAGGCCTGAAACATCAATGGAATTATGTGATGGGATAATGCTGTTGTCTGGCGAGCTTATGTATAGCATAGCCGTAGTATTTTCCGAGCCGAGGCCCTTGTTCATGACGCTGAGTTCACAGTTCACAATATCACCATATTCCAGAGGACTGTGAGTGAGAAACTCAAAATTTTTCACTTCTATCCAGCTACCGGCACACCCAGCGAGATGAACATTCATACCAATATTGTCCTCAGCCAGTTCAAATATCAGCCCTGTAGGTGGCCAAAAGCCTCCCTCTGATCCAGCGCCGACCTCCGGGGTGAAGTTAATAATGCCCAATTCACCATACATGTAATCTACAGCATCACCATTCACTATGTAGCCGACTGTCTCTGTGCCGGTTCCAAACAGATAATTATTTTCTCTGACAAGATCTGGGCCCATTTGGGCATATATCTCGCCGTCTGGTGTGGGTAATGCCACCGATTCATCGTAGCCAAAGGGTTTAATGAGTAAATTGCCATAGCTATGGTAATTGAATACGGTCTGAAAATCATGTCCGAGGACAAAATCTCTCACAACTTGGGTCTCGGGTTCAGAGAAAGGATCATCTCCCCGATAGGTAGCTCCACATGGGTCAGGACTGGAGCCCTCATCATCAAAACCCCACTGGAAGCCCCAGTTTCTATTTAAATCGACACCTGGTGAGCTGGTACATCCTGGACGTCGGTTTTTGCGGTGCATTCCTCCACCATTTGGATTGGTTAGTTGATTATAGGTGTACCCATCTGGATTGACGACAGGTACGAACCATATTTCTCTTTCATTCACCAGATATGACAGGGCTGGGTCCAGATTGTATTGCTCTGCCAGAGACCAGGCAAAATGCATCAGAGTCATCATGGCAGCCGGTTCACGTGCATGAATGAGGGAATTGAAGAAAACTTCCGGGTCACCATTTGTTGAATCAGGAGTATCTGATATCTGGAAAGCCCATATATCCCGTCCTTCAAGACTAAGCCCGATGCTTTGCTTGGCCGAGACGATCTCCGGGAAACTTGAATGAAGTGAATCCATACTGGCCACTATCTCTTCAAAAGTTAAGTAACCGCCCATGCTCCCATAACCCAGTTCCCTTGAAGCTCCCTGACTCAAACGAGAGGCATAATAAGCACTAATATCCAGGATCAAATCCTCTACAACCAATCCCTGACTTTCCACATCCAGCTTTTCAACCTGATTTACAATAGCGTCAACATACACACCAGGTCGAACATCCAGGCCTTCAGGGTCCACGCCTTGTCTAAGGAGGGTAGAGATAATTTCAGGGGTATCGTCAGACCAAATTCTGATTTTATCATAGGTTTCCTGAGCGACTCCAGTTTGGACTGCAAATAGGAAGAAGAGGAGTGTGTATAAATTTTTAATCATCTGTGGTTCCGTATTTTTCTTTAATTGGAAATGGTAAAAAGCCATTGATTTGAATTGAGTGTGCTAACCCAGCCAGTATCTTCATATCTTAAAATACTCAGTTCAAATTTCATATGAAAGGGACGAAACCATGTCGAAATCCAACTTGTGCGTTTCCATTTCGGCCCATAGGTGAGTGCAAACCCCACATCACCAACATTATCCCAGTCCCTGGCATCGTCGGTAATTTGTCCCAGATCAAAAAATATCCCCACATCCAATGATTTTGGCATATGGGGTATGCTTTTGAAGGTTAGATCCAAATTGTTTGACCAGATAAAATTCTTGGGTTGATCCAAAGAGTCAGTGTAAGCTCTCATTCGCCCGCCACCTCTGAGATAATAATGAGAGCCAATCATCTCGGCATCTTCTATCCCATAAAGACTGGTAGCTCCCCTATCCAAATAGACAGATCGTAAATCCTGTGATGCAACCCGACTCTTGATGAGATTCGGAGTTGCCCTTGAATTAGCCAAAAAATTTGAGCGATTATTAAAGTGGAAATATGTAAAACTCTTACTCCAGCTACTCATGAAGTTTAGTTGATTAAAATCCTTTCCATAACTCCCCAAACTAGCCGGGGAAGTAAAGAAACTCACACTAAAGCCATAGTCTCCGGAGAACATAACTTTCTGTAATTCATACTGTAAACCCAGTCTTGTCAGTCCGATCTGGTCGGATGAAGCTAGTTCAGCGTGTTTAGCATCAGTTGTTTCAATTTTAAGCGTTACAAAGTGGATCGGGTTCCTCCAGTATTTCTTAGCCCAGTTCATTTCGTAGGCCAAAGAGCTGAAAACCATGGAGCGCCAGATTTTTGCTGTACCAGACCAGGTTGCCTGGAAAGGAAGACCGACTTGAAGTTGACTGAAGTTTAAGGAGACATCAGGATTGCCCGACTCCAAATTATAATCAAGGGCCAATTGTGTAAAATTTCCCGTATTTCTATAGACTCTTTTAATGTTTATACCTAAACCAGGTCCAGCAGTGTCGTTATAACCAAAAATTGGTTTCCAGAGATAGAGATTTCTATCATCGGGGTAGGCATCCCAGCCTTTATAATCATAACGAAAAGCACGCTTGCGCTGACTATCATTGTTGCGTCGGTCAAGGTCGAAGAAGGTATTTTCAGCATCAAGATAGACTCGAACCGGGCGAAAATTGGATTCCACAATAATTGTACCGGTTGAGCGATGCCGAAAATTGGTTAATGGAGCAGAGACGGTCTCACCTGCTTCGCTGTAAATCGTTGCTGTGATGGGAACAAACATACCGCCCATATTATCGACATTTATTTCTGTTGTAAAATGATCCTGATCATGGGTCTCCACAGACCAATCAACCAATTTATAGTCCACAAAAGTGGTGGTGCGTAGCCATTGATCAAAGAACCAATCCAATTCTTCCCCACAACCATCCTCCATGGCTTTGACAAATCGGTCTTCATTTACATGCTTGAGTGCCCAGCGAGAGAAGTAAAGTCTCATACCAGCTAAAAAGCGTTCTTCTCCTAAATAATTTTTCAGCATAGCCAGCATTATTGAGGCCTTGTCGTAGGAGTTACTGCTATAAGAACCATAATATGAATAATTGAAGCTTTGGGTTGCCATGGGCTCATTGGCCGTGGACAGGATATATCTAATAGCCGGTTTTAGCTCTGCCTCTTCATACATCTCGCGATGTAAATGATCTGACTCAAATGATGTGATATATTCGCGTGAAAGTTCATATCCATTTTCTGGATAATAATGTTCCATGTACCAGCGAGTTTGAAATGTGGTGAATCCTTCGTCCAGCCATGGATCATCTAATTCATCATTTCCAAAAATTCCATAAAACCAATTATGGCCAATCTCATGTACTGCAAGACTCTCACTGTCTGACCCATCCATGATCAGCATGGGATATTCCATGCCACCACTGAGCAAAGCCTGGATAAGGGTAATCTGGGGCCATGTATACATACCAAACTTTCCAGATAGCCACTCCAGTGAGTTTTGACCCCATCTCACCACATCTTTTGTCCAGTCTTCACCACCTTCAAGGTCGAATAACACATGGACATCAATCCCATTCCACATGCCGTGCTCATACACATAATCCTGGGAACAGGACCAGGCGAAATCATGTACATTTTCTGCCAGAAAGCTTACCTGGCGTCGCTCGGTGCTATCCATGTCTGTCAGGTAAGTATCTCTTTTCTCTTTGAATGTTTCGACCCAATCCTCCCATACTTGTGAAGTATCAACTCTCACAGAATCCCAGCCTGGGTCGCCATCTATGACGACTCCGGTTGATGCAACTATTTGCGCGGCTGGAACATTCAGATTGACTATATATTTTCCAAACTCACCATAAAACTCTCCCCAATCCCCAAAAGGATCATCGTGCCATCCATGCTCATCGTAGACCACAAATTTTGGATACCATTGGGCGAAATCAAATTGGTTGGCTTCCCAACCAGCACGATCGATATGGGGATGGATAATGAATAACCAGTCCAGGTTGAATACAAGTGTATCCCCTGGAATTAGGTGCTGATTAAGTTCTATTTCTAAAATAGTATCATCTCGAATGAGAAACGAAAGATCTACTGAATCACTGGCTGCTTTTTGAATGCGGATACCCGTCCAGCCCTTTTCATCGTCAAATGATTGACCATACCCACTCCACACTTGTTCCGCAATGGTACCCGTATTGAAGGCATTGGGGTAGAGATGCATGAGAATCTGATCAAGCGTATCAGGCGAATGATTCGCGTAGAGTAATTCAGAAGTTGCTTTGAGTGTTTTCTGTTCTGAGTCTAAGTATATATCCATATTATACTCGACATATTGCTGCCAGTATTCACCCAAGAGTGGTACAGTTAGGACTGCCAGAAATAGAATCAGCTGGATGGATTTCCGTCTCATTGAACTATCCCTTGATCATCAATAAGTAAATAATATGGCATTTCATGTCAGTGATTGAGGAATCTATTCAATACCAACCTGAAATGTTATACATAATCAAACAATTTTATGGAACTATAAAGCTGGTTCAACTCAGTCGAATTACTCTACCAATTTGATATGAAGTTCCTTGAGTTGTTGAGCATCTACCAGCGAAGGCGCTTCATCCATCAATGAAGATGCCGAAGTCGTCTTGGGAAAGGCGATGACATCACGGATATTCTCTGTGCCAGCCAGCAACATTATCAGGCGATCAAACCCAAAGGCGATCCCACCATGAGGTGGCGCACCATACTTAAAGGCTTTGAGGAGAAATCCAAATCTGGCTTGAGCTTCTGCTTCATCCATACCGATGAGCTGGAACATCCGGCTCTGCATTTCGCGGGTGTGAATTCTGATTGATCCCCCTGCCACTTCATAGCCATTAATCACCAGATCATAGGCCTGGGCTCTCACATCTCCTGGGGCAGTCTGCATTAATTCAACATCCTCAGGATTGGGTGATGTGAAGGGATGATGCATGGCGATATAGCGTTTGCTGTCCTCGTCCCAGTCCAACAAGGGGAAATCCAGAATGAAGAGCGGCTTGATAAGCCCTTCTGGAATCAGATTTTCACGTTTAGCCAACTCAATGCGAAGGGCACCCAGAGACTGGAGCGTTCTGGCTTCCGTGTCAGACACGAAGAACAGGATATCATTGTGTTCCAGCTTGAGATCATTGATTACCTCCTGCTGCAGTGCTTCGGGGAAAAACTTGCTGATACCTGCACTAAATGCAGTCTGGTCCATTTTTACTAAAGCCAATCCCTTTAGCCCATAATAGGTACGTAACCAGTCAGTGAGACCATCCGTTGCCTTGCGTGAATATTTATCAGCTGCATTTTTCAAGACCAATGCTTTGACCCGTCCACCGGCTGCCAGATTGTCCTTGAACACGCCAAACTCGGTTTTTTCTGCGTAGTCAGCAAACTCTACCAGAGGTAAATCAAAGCGAATATCTGGTTTGTCACTGCCATACATTTCCATGGCATCTTTGTATTTCATTGTGGGAAATACTTCAGGCAAATCGTAATCAAGAATATCCTTAAATATGCCGCGAGCGAGGCGGGTGGCTACACCCAGAACATCATCCTGGTCAACAAAGGACATTTCTATATCTATCTGGGTGAATTCTGGTTGACGATCTGCTCGCAAATCTTCATCCCTGAAACATTTCACGATTTGGAAGTATTTATCAAATCCAGAAATCATGAGCAATTGTTTATAGGTCTGCGGAGATTGAGGAAGGGCATAAAACTTACCCTTGTGAATACGACTGGGTACAAGGTAATCCCTGGCGCCCTCAGGGGTGGATTTCATGAGAACGGGAGTTTCAAACTCCATAAAACCTTCAGCATTTAATCTGCTGCGCGCGCTCTGATACGTTTTGGATCTGGTGGCCATTAATTTCTGCAGCTCAGCAGTACGTAATTCCAGATAGCGATACTCAAGACGGAGATCCTCACTGCCACTTTCACGGTCTGAGACCAAAAATGGGAGAGGTTGGGCTTCATTCAATACTTCAAGCTGTGTTGCGACGACTTCGATGGTGCCTGTGGGCATATTGGGATTCACATTGCCGTCAGGACGGAGGCGGACAGTGCCTCGAACAGCAACAACATCCTCCATACCGAGCCGCTTGGCTTCGGCAGCAAGTTCTGCATCCAGATCTGGATTAAAAGTTACCTGTGTTTTACCATACCTATCACGAAGATCCAGAAAAATCACACCACCATGATCCCTGTTTTTGGCAATCCATCCATTGAGGATGACTTCTTCGTTTACATTTTCAGCTGTAACTTGACCACAGGTCATTGTTCGTTTCAGTCGCATGCTCGCTCCATTGTTAAAATCGAGGCAATGTAAACCCCGAAAAGGGCACATCAATAACGGACATTTGAGTTAGGGGGAGAAACTTTTAAAACTTAGTACGTATTGGCGTGGTTACTTCCTGCGTAGTCGTTGGATCAGTGGAAGCACATCTTCCTGTTCTTTCTGAAATGGTTGGGAGGTATCTACCCATTGCTGCTCAACTGGCTCAGTGACTGGTTCGGGTGAGTCTTCAATCCCCTCATCCTCTTCCTCATGTTCAGCGACTGCAGGATCAGTCATCTCATTAAACATGCTGCCTTTCCCAAGAATCAGCCAATTAAAATCAAGATCATACTCTTCTGAGAGGGGCACAAGTTTGGTGCACTTGATTTCCCTTTCACCCATTTCCCAATAAATGATAGTCCTTTTTCCAAGCCCACAGAGGCTGGCAACTTCACGTTGGGTGAGACCAACAGCTGCTCGAAATTCCCTTAATCGTTGTGCTACAGGTGACATGTTCCCTCGATTTTTGAACTGCAATAATATGCACTCTAAACCTTGTGAAGAGAAAAGGAAAAAATGGGAGATTTGACGAATTTGTCCAGAGATCTAATTTTTTGATCTGGGCAGGGTATCAATGATTCAAAACAAATTGGTCACTCCCTCAACTTTGCATTGAATCTGTAAATATCACTCCCATATTCGATGTATGAAATCAACGCGACTACTCCTTCACACCTTGTTGCTGTTGTCTCTGTTTTCGCTGACATATGCCAGGCAAAGCATTCACGGATTTGTCCGTGAAAATGAGACTGGAGAGCCACTGCCCTATGCCAATGTGATTCTGCCAGCATTAAATCGCGGTGCAACATCCAATGTAGAGGGCTATTTTGTAGTCAGCGATCTTCCCGTTGGGACCCATACACTCATTGTTTCCATCATTGGTTATTCAAAATATGAGCAGACCATCGACCTGCCTGCAGATCTGAATCTTCGTCTGGATATTCGATTGGATCAGGTCATTATCGAGGGTCAAACAATTGAAGTCAGTGCTGAGAGAGAAAAATTCAAGGAGCTGGTCACCACCAGTACGGTAACCTTAGATCGCCGGGCCATTGAAGTGGCTCCTTCCTTCGTAGAGGCCGATGTATTCAGAGCCCTGCAATTGCTGCCGGGTGTGCAATCTCTCAATGATTTTTCCTCGGCGCTCTATGTCCGTGGTTCTACACCAGATCAAAACCTGATTATGCTGGATGGTATCACGGTCTATAATCCTATGCATCTTGGTGGTATTTTTTCAACTTTTAACACAGATGCCATAAAAGAAGCTGATTTCCATGCCGGGGGTTTTCCTGCCCAATATGGTGGACGGCTCGGATCCATCCTGAATATAGTGAACCGTGAGGGAAACACTGAGGAATTTAGTGGGAATGCCAACATCTCGCTTATTTCCAGTAAAATATTGATGGAAGGTCCTCTACCCACCGGCGAGTCTGAATTCATACGAGGGTCCTGGATGCTGGCCGGGCGCAGAACTTATTTTGATTTGATTGCCAATACCGCCTGGAAATACCTGGTCAAGCCAAACCTGAGTGATTGGGAAGCAGAGAGTGCTCCCGACAATATCATCCCCTACTATTTTTATGATTTCCAGGGCAAGGTCAATCTGGATATTGGCAATAATCATCGACTAACCTGGAGCTCTTTCTACGGCGATGATGTACTCTATTTTAAGAATACCTACACATATTCAGATGACTATTATGCCTATGATGAGAGCTTTCAAGAAGACTACTCAAGTACGGATAAGACCTTAATGGATTGGCGTTGGGGTAATTTCACCAACAGTCTGCAGTGGCGTTGGATTATAACTCCCAAGCTGATTGCCAAAACTGCCATCGCCAATAGTCGTTTTAGGTTTGAAATCAATATTGATTATGAGGAAGAGGGTTATTACCGGGATGCCTATGACACAGCGAGCTGGAATTCAAGGTACTGGTTTGATTTATTTGACCGCATCAACGACCACAGTATTGAGAGCAATCTGACCTGGTTAATGAGTGATGATCATACCATCACCAGTGGATTTCAATTGAAAAAAGTGAATTTCAATCTGGGCATGATGATTGGATTTGATGATACCTATGATGGTGTGACTGAGAAATATCTCGACACCTTGATGTGGATGGACAACACACCCATAGAGTCGGCTGTATTTATTCAGGATAAATGGCGTGTTAATCCATTACTATCCGTTCAATCTGGTTTGAGACTGTCTAAATATTCACCCCATTCGAAGCTATATATGGATCCCCGTCTGGGTCTAAAATATATGTTATCCGAGCAGGTTTCATTGAAAGGTTCCTTTGGTCGCTATCACCAATTTTTGACGGTTGCCAATCCTCCCGATGAAAACCTGCGATTTCTGGATATCTGGTATGGTGTCCCTGAGGAATATGAAGCTCCCAGTTCTGATCATTATATACTTGGGCTGGAATTCTTATCAGATACGGACCTCCTCTTTCGTACAGAAGCCTATTACAAATCATTTGACAACCTGTTGACTCTTAAACCTGGTGATCTCCTGCAAATCGATGAAGAGGGAGGTTTACGGATAGATGAGTTTAATGAATTCTGGGATACAGATGCCTATGCTCAGGGACTTGAAATTTTGGTAAAAAAACTTTCCGGTCGGGTTAGAGGTTGGCTGGGTTATACCTATGCAGTCACTGAACGTAAATTTGAGAACCAGGACTGGTATTACCCCAAATTTGATCGTACACATACGGTAAACGTCGTGGCTGACTGGGCACTTTCATCAGCTTTACACTTTAGTACTGCAGTTACCTACTCCACAGGGAACCCCTATACACCCGTTATTGGCAGGAGTGAAGCATGGTATGAGCAGTCCTGGGGATTGGGAGATGATTTCTGGGCAGACAATACCTTTTTATATGGTGAGCGGCATAGTGAACGATATCCAGGGTATTTCCGTGTGGATGTCAGCTTGAAAAAGAGAAAGCCATGGCGTTATGGAACCAGGGAATGGTATTTCCAGATTCTGAATGTAAGCAATCATTTAAATATTTTCTCCTATATATATCAGAATCGTGGCGACTATAACTATCGTACTGGTCAATATGAAAACAAAGGGGTACAGAGAGCGGGTATCCCCATGTTCCCTTTCTTTCCAAGTTTTGGGGTGAAATATGAATTCTAATAAAATACAACGAGTAGCGCCGCACAAAGAGCATAGTGTTTTAGTCGTTACAATTACTCTCTTTTTACTCTTTGTGCTTATTTCCTGTGGAAATTGGGGATGGGAATCCATTGATACGGATAACGAGGAGAAGCTCAATATTTTTGGATTAATCAGTCTTGATGATTCCTTGGAAAGTTTTGTTGTCGTACATAAGACTTTGGATACATCAGGTCCTGATGAAAGAGCCATTGGGATGGATACGATTTATTATAATGTCTATGAATGGTACAATGAAGATACTGGGATGTTTGAAAGTGATACCCATTGGTTCGAGGAACCCTGGATACAAACTATTACTGAACCGCTTTATATCGTTAAAGATGCTACTGTAATCATTTCAGATGGAACTCAGAATTTTGAGTTCCGTCGTCAACCCCCACATCTAGTCAACGAATACTCATACTGGCGAGATGACTATCTATCTGATCTTGCGCGCTATGTTGATACAACTGGTCAGTTTACTCCCCAGATTAACACCCAATATACACTCACAATCAACACCCCAGATGGATTGGCTGTCACTGGTAGCCTGACTACACCACCTCGTCCAGTTATATATGAATCTACAACCATAGATACCGTTTCAATGAGACAGCCTTTCCAGGTCAGTTGGGCTTTTGCAGGTGATTATACAACCGTTGTTGCCACAGGGTATTCCAATGATCATAACTATGATTTTTACTTGTGTGGGATGGAGCAGCAAAGTGCGGTTGAGCCAGGTGATACAACCTGGACATCCAGTACAGATCCTTACTGTTTTGAGGAATTTAGCAACCCTGATCTGGTCACGGAAATGGATATCAGAGTTCGTTTTGTTGATGAAAACTATGATAAATATTTTGTTCAGGGTGGTGGTGATCCCCAGGATATCTCTAATATATTAATCGGAGAAGGGGGCATCGGTGAGGGATTTGGTATTGAGGGTGGTTTTGGTGTCTTTGGTGCCTTCAGTTCCAGTAGGATCATACGACACGCGAGAGAATAATCCTTACTGAGAATGCGAGAATTGCAGCGCTGATTGGGTTAATCGCTACGCCACGCCTTAAACTACTTCAAATATACTATCTTAGAATTTGCACGCGAGGCAATTGGTGAGCCCGTCGCCCTGAATTCTATCTGTACCACATAAATTCCAGCTTCAAGATTCAGCCCCTGTGAATCTTTTCCATCCCAGCTGTATTCTTGCATCCCTCTACTTTGATTGATTCGTTGGATCTCTATCCTTTGCTTACCCTGCAAATCGTGGATGCTCAATTTAATATTACCATCTTCTGGAAGTGAAACCTGAATATTCGTTTCTGGATTAAATGGGTTTGGGTATACTTGCACCATCAGCTGAGATTCAGGGGTGTGAGCTTTTATCCCACTAGTTGAAATTGTCTGTTCAACACTAGCAATGGTGATGGGCGATAGATCCATTTGCTCATAATAGGACTGAAATACTTCAACCTCAGGTAAATCGTAGTCAAATAGATCCTGTGCAAAGCGTGGAGCGATAGTCTGATAATTCATGGTGGCACTGATGTAATAAGATGCATCTGGACTGAGACCACTCACGCTATAGTGTACTTTATCGCCTCCTGTACCCTCCTCAAGGCCATTCCGATTAAAATCGGGGTCTTGGGTCGCCAGCCCTTCAATTCTTGTAGAATCCGCTGCTACACCATCTGATAGATATCCTGCAGGAGGGATTCTATTGTCCTTTAAATATCCAGCGATTCTCAGGAGTGTATAGGTTTTGTCACTATTCACATCCCTGGGTATGTTCTGATATATTTGTACCTGATCCTGTTGAGTGATAGTCTGGTGATGGGGTTCGTAGCCCGGATCCAGTCCAACAATTTCGCCAGTAGTATCCCAGGCACCTGAATGAAATACAATATTTCCGGATTGATCCTCAATCTTAAGCTCCAACCAGGCTCTTCTGCTGGGATAAGCAGTAGGAAATTTATGACCGGAAAGATTTTCAACACCAACTTCGATAGTTAATGAATCCGCCATGCTATTCCAGACAGCGGTAAGATTTAATCGCACTGATTGTCGCTCCAGAAGTCTTATACTTCTATCGATAGTTGAATCAAAATGAGCCGCTGAGGCCCTGACACCTAGCTCATCCCCAAAATTTCTCAGCATTTTCAACATAAACACATTTCCGCCCACAAATTCGTGTGTATGAAGCGGGCTACGAGATCCCAACCATTGTGGCCGATTTGACAATATGATATTTTCTTCAATAGCTGGCATGTGACAGGTCTGGCATTCAATTCCCAATTCAGGATAATCACTATTTAACCATTCCAGATAAGGTACCTGTTCAGGAGCTTCCCCAACAACTTCACCCTCATCATTCACATAGGGTGTAAAAAGGGTGTGGCAGGTTGCACAAATCTCGGAGCTGGAGATATGAGGACTCATAGTTGGGGTGTAATTCACCATACTGACCATGGGTCCCACAACAGGATTACTAAAAGGACCATAAATCAGCCGACTATCATCCATGGTAAAATGACCTGAAAAGCTCTCCCCTTCTCCCAGGTCTTGATCCTGTATCTGGTGACAGACTGCACAGCTCACCCCATCCATGGCCAGGGGATTATCCAGCATTTCAGCAATGGTATAGTCTGACTGTCCATCATAGCCTGCCTGGGTATTACCCATGGGGGCGTGGCAGCTTGTGCATTTGTCTTCAATAACGCTTTGCAAGTGAGGGTTAGAAGCTATTTCTGCCTGCACTTTGGCCCGCCAGAGTGGATCAATGGCTGCATTCGCCATCATGGTGGATCGCCAGTAGGTAGTTTGAGATACATCTTTTCCATGGCTGTCTTGTAAGGCCGCAGTATTGGGACCTGCCTGTGTATGGCACACAGCACAAGACCCTGAGCCCGAAAACAGGGAGCTGGTTTCTGTTGGCAATGATTGGGCGATTAAACCAGAAACAGATACTGACAGAATTATGATTTTATTGAATAGATGCATACACTCTCGATTTTAGCTACGGTCTTGCTAAAGTATTCCATTTATAGGTAATTAAAAACACGAGCCCCAGAGAAATCGGGGCTCGTGTACAGGGAGGAAGTCCTCAAGAGAGGACAACGTTTACTAGCTTATGGCCTATTCCCTCTTCCCGGACGATTCCCACGGTGACCACCGCCCATATCATCATTGCCACCACGAGGTCCTCGAGGTCCACGTCGACCTTCACGGGGGCCAAATTCATGCTGATCAAAAATCAATTGTTGATCTGGTGTCAACAGAGATCTGATCTGAGTGCGATGCGTTGACATCAAAGCATCCATAGCTGTTCGGTTGGCTTCAATGGCTGCCTCAAGTTCAGCAATTCTATCAGCATCAGCATTTTCACTGTTATTGAGGAGTCTGAGCTCCTGTTCCAGCGAACGCGTGGTTTGACGAATTTCCTGCATGGCAGGTTGCATACTCTCACGAAGTTCTGTGATTTGCTGCATTTGTTCTGTGGTCAAATTCAAGCTTTCATCCCAGGTTAGACGAGAGCCACCACCGCGGCGACCCTGGGCCATTGCAATTGTCAATGAAAGCAAAATAAGTATAAATATTTTTTGTTTCATGATCGTTCTCCATTAGTTATTAATATTAAGGGTGATCCCATAGTTCATACTCTCGTAGTCATATAGAGGATCATTTGATTTATTTTGGGTCCAACCTGTATTCACCAGCAATTCAATCCCTGAAAACCAGTTGTTATGATCCTGAGCCAAATCCAGAGCCCAGCTCAATTGAACCTTTTGCTTTTTATCTGAACGGCCAAACCCTAGATCAACATAGTCATCATTCTCAATGACATAATTCTGACTATCGAAGTCAAACGCATACACTGGAACATCTCTATAGTTTTTCTCATCCATTAGGAAATAGACTTTGAGCTTCTGTCGCAAACTAAATCTATAAAGTAAACGGAAGGAAGCCGAAGGACCTTCACTCCTGAACCGGTCTATAAATGGGTTGTTCATCCCATCCTGTAGTGCCAGCGTGTTGGTCTCATCACTAATCAGTGATTGAAAATCCATCCAAAGGGTTGCGCCCAGCTTAGGTCCAAGTGCCTGACTCAATCTTATTTCTGAGATAAAAAGATAATTATCAGGTATTGAATCTACTTCGATGGTACGGGCAAATCTACCTGGCAACTGATCACTAACCACCGTCTGCGGCCAAAAATTCTGATACGCCATAGAGGTTCGGATATTCACCGAAGTCTTAGTCTGGAAAGACTGGTTGTAGGTTAAGTAGATCTCATGATCTGTATTTGAAGCCTCGGAAACTTCCTCAAAACGATTGAAGTTCAAATCATAGCCGCCAATGATCAGTTGTGAAGCTTTGAAATAATACTTCCATTTCAAATACATTCCAAATCCGCTGCTGTTGTAATAGCTATAGGTATCATGGTATCTGTTTAAATACGCAAATAGACCCGCAAAAATCTGATTATCTTTGATTTCAAAATAGCGAAGTTGAAGACCAAGCTCGGCGTTTGAATTGGAGTATTCAGCATGGGGATATATCTGTGAGTGTGAGACATCAATATAAGCTCTGGAATTGTCTGAGAGAATTGAACTGAGAGAGAATGCACTTGAGCTGTAAGAAGCATCCGGTACCAGTTTACTGCCTAACAGGTAGTCTGCACTACCCAGAGCATTATCAAAGGTGTAAGTGATTTCACTGGCCCTGATTGTACTGAAGGAAAACAATAGACATATGGTAGCGATAGTGGCAGCAATAGATGAGATCATCTTCTCATATTGAATCTGCATACTTAATTGCCTCCTGCTTCCTTCCTGAGAATCTCCCGGGAACTTGAATCGTTGTTGGGAAGATAATCCAATCACTTCGTTTTCTGGAATTTTTGTTAGCATAATTGCGGTGTGTTCGTTCAAGAGGAGGAGGATTTCTCCTCCCCCTCTTAACCAGAACTAATTAGAGCTTTTAACTTTTCCTGCAGATTTTTGGCGGGCAGCAGGATCAGGAAGACAATCGCCTGTTCCGGGGCCGTTTCCTCCACCAAAACCAGGCCGACGACCACCGTGACCACGTCCTTCACCATCATGGGGACGTACAAAATCCTCATCAGCGTAATTGGGGATGCCATCACCATCATCATCTGGTGCAAGATCATTGTATCCATCGCCATCTTCATCGATGAATTCGCCAGGTCCGTTACCATTACCATTGCCCTGGCCATCTTCTGGTCTCACATAGTCTTCATCAGCATAGTTGGGAATTCCGTCACCATCATCATCTGGTGCATTGTCATTATACCCATCACCATCTTCATCGATGAACTCACCAGGTCCATTGCCCCCGCCACCGAAATCTCCATGACCATGTCCCCACTGACCACCCTGGGCATACACTGGGCTGGCAATGGCGAACAAGCTGATGGCTACTGCCATCATCATCACCGTTAAGAGTTGCTTTTTCATATTCGTTTCTCCTTTGTTAACGTTTCTGTCATTAAAAAGCTGCCCTCTATAGTCCAATCTCTGTGCCAGCAATCACAGATCATTCATAATGCAATTTATATTACTGTTATTATTGTAATTACGTGCCATGAGTTGAATGGTTGAATTGTGATACTGTTCGACATAAAACGTCGAATTCGACAAAATTGTCGAGAAACTGCCTGTTGAATTGTTGTTTGAGATTCCTCGGATTTCACGCAGAGCGGAGTCGATGGGCAATGCATACGAGTAAAAACATGCCCTAATGTGGTGAGGCAAATTTAAGATAATGTTTATGAAGAAATTTATCTCTCGACTCAGGTCTACGCACCGAGGGCGCTTCGCCCCTGCAGGCCGCTCGAGATGACGCGACATGAAGCACACTTGGGATGCAATTGCCAGGCGAGGATTCGAAACGAAGTAAGACGAGAGCAAAGCTCGCTTGAAGTTGCTACATTTTAGTGGACAGAGCGAGAAGACATACATTGTCCGAGGAGGTAGTCAAGATGGTAACAGAAACTATACGCAGGCAATATACTGCTGAGTTCAAACGAGAATCGGTTGAGCTTTTGCTTCGCAGTG